>CABPCX010000017.1 GCA_902406135.1 uncultured Eubacteriales bacterium | reverse complement strand
GGTCATGGCCTACTGATGTGGCAATGGCACCCTTTGAAATACCAAATCCCTTGATGAATGATTTTCCTATGCTTCCGCCCTTTCCGTAACGCTCAACGCAGGCAATTCTAAGAACGTCCTCAGCAGCATTAGGCATAATAACGCCGTCAACTACATCAAGTTCAGCCTCAAGAGCATCTGTAAGAAGTGATGTGGGTTTTGCACCGATAACTCTTACTTTTGCTTTTTTAGCGTTTGCGTCAGTCTTGATTACAAGGTCATCTCCTGTGATTTCCTTGCTGAGCTTAACTGTATTAAGCATAACTGATGAATATTCGGGCTTTTTGTATTCGTAAATAGTTTCGCCGTTTTCAACAACATACTCGCCGTTTGAAATAACGCTGTCTACTGTACAGTTTTCAAGGTCTGAAAGGAATACGATGTCAGCGCATTTTCCGGGAGCGATGCTTCCGTATTTGTTGTCTACCTTAAGGCTTTCAGCAGGGTTTAATGTTACCATCTGGATAGCCTTAACAGGGTCAACACCTGCTTTGATAGCTCTTCTTACTTTATAATCAAGGTGTCCCTTCTCATAAATGTGAAGCATATCGATGTCATCACTTACAAGGGCACAGTGTCTTGTATCTACATTGTTTTCTGTTATCATCTTAACAACAGCGTCAAGATCCTGAGCTGCACTTCCTTCACGGATAAGAACGCGAAGACCTGCTCTTAACTTGCCAAGGGCTTCTTCTTTGTTTGTGCTTTCGTGGTCTGAACGGATACCAGCTGATGCGTAAGCATTGAGCTGAGCGCCGTAAAGTTCAGGTGCATGTCCTTCTGCTGTCTTTCCGTATTTTTCAGCAAGTTCAAGCATCCAAGCTGAAAGAGGGCTCTTATTGAGTATGGGAGGATAAAGAACTTCAGCAAGACCTACTGCATGGGGTCCCTTTATAAGTTTTTCAATCATCTCAGGATAAAGAGCTGCACCGATTGTCTGGAGCTCTCCCTCTTCGCTCATAAATGCAGGGATGGGCTGAAGAAGTTTTACGGGAAGTCCTTCTGATTCCTTTAATACGTTGTTTATACCTTCTTCGCCGGCTACGATTGCTATTTCCATAAGGTCTGTAGCAACTGCTGTAGTACCGTGTTTTACAAGCATACGGCTGAATTCTGTGTATGTAAGCATACTGCTTTCAAAATGTATATGTGCATCAATAAAGCCGGGAACCATTATTTTTCCCTGAGCGTCAATTACTTTTGTGTTTTCTCCTATTGTGTTTTCTCCAAGATGTCCTACTGCAGCAATTACTTTATCAGCAATTGCTATTTCTGTTTCATAAATTTCGCCTGTGTGTACATTCAGCAGCTTACCGTTTTTAATTACCATATCGGCTGCTGAATTTCCTAATGCTACATCAATTACATGATTGTTCATTTAATTACCTCCTCAGGTTTATAATATTTTACCGGGATATTCTCCCGTTGTTTTCTTATCGTGGTATACGATTTTTCCGCCTACTATTACGTATTCAATACCGTCGCACATCTGTACGGGGTCTGAATATGTAGGAGTGTCATTGAGCTTATCATAATCAAATATAACAAGGTCAGCGTCATTGCCGTCTTTAATAACGCCTTTTCCTTCAAGACCTGCTCTTTCTGCTACAAATCCTGTTATCTTATGTATCATTTCAGGAAGTGTAAACAGCTGTTTTTCCTTATGGTAATATCTAATTGCTTTAGGGAATGTGGCAAATGTTCTGGGATGTGTCTTTTCGTCAAGAGTTCTGCATGTTCCGTCAGTTCCGACACATACATTGGGATTGGATATTATTCTTACCATATCCTCTTCACCCATTGTAAAGTAAATACCGTTTGCCTTTCCGCCGTTAGCTATAAGTAAATCAAAATATGCATCGAAGGGGTCTTTTCCGACTTCCTTGGCATATTCACTTACGAACTTGCCGTCTGCTTCTTTTACTTCAGGGCATCCGGCGATGAATATATTGTCAAATCCGCCTGCATTAAGATAGAAGTTATCATATCCGCAGTTTACATCCTGCATTTCTTCTCTTATCTTTGCTCTTGTTTCGGGATTTTTAAGAGCCTCTACCATTCCGTCAACACCGTTTTTAACAAAGTATTTGGGAGGTATACATATATTGAGGTCAGTCATATTAGCTTCATAGGGATACTGGTCAGCAGTAACCTTCATTCCGCTGGCATTTGCCTCATCAATAAGTCTTGTTGTTTCCTTTGCGGCTCCCCAGTAGGGTCTTCCGGCAACTTTATGATGGGAAATCCATACAGGCACCCCTGCCCTTCTTCCTATCTCAATTGCTTCCTTTACCGCCTCAACAACACCAACGGACTCGCTTCTCATATGTGTAGCATAAAATCCGCCGTATTCCTTAACTACTGATGCAAGCTCTGCAAGTTCGTCTATATCGGCATAGCATCCGGGAGCATATATAAGACCTGAGCTGAGTCCTGCTGCTCCGCATTCCATAGCAATTTTTACCTGTCTTTTCATCTCTGCCATTTCTTCCGCCGTGGGCTTTCTGTCAGCATATCCCATAACGGCAGCTCTTAATGTGCTGTGGCCGATGAGTATTTTCATATTTCCGATTTTAGGTGTCTTTCTTGCATACTCAAAATATTCTTTAGCTGTTTTCCACTCACTCATCTCATCGGGGAATGTAAGTGTACCTATGGCAAGAAGTCCCTTTTCAAGATCGATATGTTCATCCGTAACGGGGAACATTGAGCCTCCGCACTGTCCCGCTATCTCTGTTGTGATACCCTGGTTTATCTTTGCAAGCATACCGGGATACTGTCCGAGAACCTGATCTCCATGGGAATGGGCATCTATAAATCCGGGTGTAAGATAAAGTCCCTCTGCGTCAATTACCTGAGATGCTTCCTCATCACCGTTTACAAATTTAAGTTTTCCGTCAATAACGCCGACTGCCACTTTAAACTCGTCGGCACCTGTTCCATCGATGATTTTTGCATTTTTTATGATAAGATCATACATCACAAATACCCCCTTACTGTGCTTTTCCTCTGCTGGTTATATCCCATTTGGCTACGACTTCGTCGCCGTCAACCAAATATATCTCATTAAACATATTTACTGTCGTGCAGCAATGGCCGGGTATATAGCGGAGTTTATCATTTATTTTATAATTATGCTCACAGTAAACAGCGCCATGTTCCTCGCTCATTGAAATCTCGCTTCCTTCAGGCACTCCGAGGAAAACGGGGTCTCCCTGGTCCATACCAAGGGATTTTACTCCCGTATCCGTAACTACTCTGTCTTTCTTTGTGCTTATTACAGTAGTGAGTACGAATAAAGAGTTGTCAAAACCAAGCTTAAGCTGGTCATAGGCATTATCCATAAAAATATAGCTTCCTGCCTGAATGTCTGTATATACTGTGTCCTTGGGCTTCTGCTCAACTGTTCCTGTGCTTCCGCCGCCGACCTCTTTTACTTCAAGACCGTTGTCCTCAAGATATTTCTTAAGTCCTTTTACGTCGTTTTCTATTCTTTCTGTCTCGGCTATTCTCTTTTCGAGAGAATGTTCATGAGCCATATGTCCGGCATATGCCTGAATTCCTTCAAACACAAGGCCTTCTGATGCGTCTATGAGTTTAGCCAGTTCGAGGAACTCTTCGTATGTATCTACGCCGCATCTTTTCATACCGACTTCATATTCCACAAGGCAGTGTATAACCGAACCCGCATTTACGGCTGATTCGGAAAGAGCCTTTATATTGTCAGCATCATCAACACAGATTATTAAATAGCATTTCTTTGCTAATTCGCCAACTCTTTTTACCTTTGAAGGCTGGACTACCTGGTTTCCTATAAGGATATTTTCAATGCCTGCGGCAGCAAGGTCCTCAGCCTCACTGAGTTTGGCACAGGTAATTCCAGATGCTCCGGCTGCTATCTGAAGTTTTGCGATTTCGGGGCATTTATTTGATTTATAATGCGGCCTTAACTTCATTTTAGAGCCTTTGAGCAGCTCATTCATCTTAGCCATATTAGACTCAAATACTTTTTTCTCAAGTATGAGAGCCGGAGTTTCAAGTTCACTAATCTTCATATATGTCACTCCCTGCAGAATAAATTATTGTATATATTTCATCCGTAATTTATAATAATTACATTATAAAAAGCGGAGGTGTTTTCAATGTCAATAACAGTCACGGCGCTTTCCGAAAACATTTCGGAAAATCCGGAGCTTGAAGCCGATTTTGGGCTTTCCATTCATATAAAAATAAATAACAAATCAATACTTCTTGATGCCGGAAGCACCGGCAAATGTTTTGATAATGCCAATAAGCTTGGCATTGATCTTTCAAAATTAGATGCAATACTTCTTTCCCATGGCCATTTCGACCATACCGACGGTATTGTGAGACTTATCGAAAACGGTATAACAAATGTTCCTTTATATTTTAACCGTTATATGTTCTGTGAGCGCTACTGGTACAAGAAAGATGACGGAGACTATTATTTTCCCACAATGTCAGGGCTTTCTCCAAGCTATCTTCAGCGTCACAGAGTTCCCTTTAAAGGAGTATGTACTGATGTTTACAAAATGTTTGATGATGAAGAAATTTATATACTGTCAGGCATAGAGAGGACCTGCCCCTTTGAAGAAATATGCCCGGACGACTATATAAAAACAAACGGTGAATTCAGCGTAGATACATACCGCGACGAATCCATACTTGTTATTGTGTCAGACGGTGAGCTTATTGTCCTTACCGGCTGCGGCCACCACGGAGTCATTAATATATGTTCGTATGCTTCCAAAGTTTTTGGCCTTCCAGTAAAAGCATTTATCGGAGGCACCCATCTTCTTGCCTTCGGTCCCGAAAGAACCGATAAAACCTTAGAGGCCATAAAGAACAGTTCAATCCGCACCTTTGCCGTGGGCCACTGTACAGGACCTGACGCGATGCGCAAATTTGAATCTCTGCCGTCCTTTCTACCTCTACAGGTACGGTTTTAAATCTGTAAAAATAAATCCTTATTTTGGTATTTCTTAAAGAAAAGGCTGCCGCACATTTTATGCGTCAGCCTTGTTGTCATTTATTGCTTATGCAACTATCTTCTGCCATTCTTCAATTAAAGCAGGTTTGATTTCGTTAAGGAAATCATAATCGAAGAATTCACAGTTATCAAACTCTTCCTGTCCGTAAACAAGGAAAGCGTCTTTTTCTTCGCTCATTACAGCTGTCTTGTTTGTAGGAGCTTCATTGTTAAGTTCGATGAAGTTTTCCTGTGTTTCTTTTTCAAGTGTGTATTCAACAAAGAGCTGTGCAAGTTCTTTATTAGGAGCATCTTTAACAACGTTGATGAATACGTCGTCTGCGAAGCTTCCTTCTTCAGCGTCTACCCATTTCATGTTAAGGCCTGATGCGTTAAGTACGGGAAGCATAAGGTCCATATAAACACTGATTGCTACTTCTTTATTTGTTAATGCAGGAACAAGGTCAGATGTGTACCACATACCGATGTTGTCCTTCTTTTCAGCGTAAAGGTCAAGGGCTGCCTGATAGTTTGTAAGGTCTCCGCCAAGGTCTTCAGCGATTGCTGAGAATACGTAGGGACCAGCTGTTGCTGTCATTGCAGGAAGTGCAACGAGTCCAGCATATTTGTCATCAAAGAGGTCCATATATGATGTGGGAGGTTCAAGACCTTTTTCATTGAGAACGTCTTCATTGTACATAATTCCGAAACGTCCTACACATACCATAGGGCCGTATCCTGTATCGTTCTGAGCAAAGTCATAGAGGTCTGAAAGACTTGTAACTACATTTGTATCGATCTTCTCGAAAAGTCCAAGAGATTCACCCTGTTTTGCGTATGCTCCTGAAAGATATACAACGTCTGTTTCAACGTTTCCTGATTCGATCTGTGACTGGATCTTTGCAATTCTGTCTGAGTTCTGGTTTACTTCATCAAGAATTACTGTACATCCGTATTTTTCTTCGAAACCTTTAACAAGTTCCTTTGTAGCTGCGCCTGTTGATCCACCCCATGTACATACAACGAGCTCAGCGCCTGTAAAATCTGTTTCGACGGCAGCTTCTTCTGTCTGTTCGTTTTCAGCTGTTTCTTCTTCAGCTGAAGAACCGCATCCTGCAAGTGCAGCTGTTGTAAGTGCTGCAATCATAAGGACTGATAAAAACTTTTTCATAAAACTTCTCCTTTCACTTCTACATCATTTTTTATATATGATAACCTTTGATTCGGGAAGAGTCATATAAATCTCCTCACCTGCTCCAGGTCCACCATAGTCATAACTGCTTATATGGAAGCCTTCCTCAAATACTCCGTCAACATCTATTCTTGTCATATTTCCTTTATATGTTGTAGTAAGTATTTTTCCTTTAATGCATCCGGGTACTTCGCTGTCATGGATGATTACGTTTTCGGGTCTGATAGTAAATACAGCTTCATCGCCCACTGCCATATCATCGCTTTCATCATCAATGGATGTAACGCTTATACCGTTTGGAGTTGTTATTGTTATTCTGTCCCCGTCAACGGCTGTTACTTTTCCGTTAACGAAATTAGCAAATCCCATGAAATCAGCCACAAAAGGTGTTGCGGGATGATTGAATACATACTTAGGTGTTCCGGTCTGAAGAATATGGCCGGCATTCATAATTATTATTCTGTCAGCAAGAGAAACGGCCTCTTCCTGGTCATGGGTTACGATTATTGTTGTAATTCCAAGATGTCTCTGGATACGTTTAATTTCTACCTGCATCTCAACACGAAGTTTTGCGTC
Source organism: uncultured Eubacteriales bacterium (assembly GCA_902406135.1). GTDB lineage: Bacteria > Bacillota > Clostridia > Lachnospirales > Anaerotignaceae > Metalachnospira. The sequence continues at coordinate 6,301 of CABPCX010000017.1, read as the reverse complement.
AAGGTTACTTAAGGGCTCATCCAGAAGGAGAACATTGGGCTCCATTACAAGGGCTCTGGCAAGGGCAACACGCTGCTGCTGTCCGCCTGAAAGCTCTCTGGGATATCTTTCGCCCAGGCCCTGAAGCTTAACAAGTGCAAGTATATCTTCTACTTTTTTCTTTATCTCGTCCTTAGGCATCTTTTTGAGCTTAAGGCTGAAAGCAATATTGTCAAATACACTCATATGGGGGAAAAGCGCATAGTTCTGGAAGAATATTCCGACATTTCTTTTGTATGCCGGTATTGAGTTCATTACTTTTCCGTCTATTTCTATAGTTCCCTCATTGGGCTTGATAAATCCGGCTATCATTCTGAGGATAGTTGTTTTACCGCAGCCGCTTCCTCCAAGAAGAGCTACCATCTCACCCTTTTCAAGATCAAGATTTATATTTGAAACAGCTGTAAAATCTCCGTACTTCTTTGTAAGATTGTTTATTGTCAAATAACCCACTTGTCTTTTCCTCCTTAGTTAATCATAGAATTCAGGCCGACGAATTTATTGATAAGGAGCATAATAATAAGTGAAGCTCCCATAAGTATTGTGGCTATGGCCGCCACAGTCGGGTCAAACTGGAATTCCATATAGTTTATAATCTGTATCGGCAGAGTCGTAAACTTTGCCGATGTAAGAAAACTGCTTATAACCGCCTCATCAAATGAATAAAGGAAAGCAAGCATTCCGCCTGAAATGATGCCGGGCTTTATAAGCGGAAGTGTTATCTTAAAAAACACCTGTGCAGGGTTAGCTCCAAGGCTGGCTGCCGCATCTTCAACTGACCAGTTGAAGTTTACAAGTATACTTACTGTATTTCTTATTATGTACGGTAAGATAATTATTAAATGTCCGATAAGTATTTTTGCAAAAGGTGTGAGCAGCTTTATTGATGCTGTTGTTCTCATAAGCACAAAGGCAAATGATATTGAAGGTATGAACATGGGGCTTGTAAAGAAAGCTATCAAAAGTCCCCTGCCCTTGAAGTCATACTTTGTAACGCTTAAAGAAGCAAATACACCTATAAAAATGTCTATTGCAGTAGCAACTACCGCAATCTTTATACTGTTTATAAATCCTGTAAGGAAATCAGTATGTCCTGTAAATATATTTTCATACCATCTCAGAGAGAATCCTGAGGGAGGGAATGATATCGCTTCACCTGAATTAAATGAAACAACAACAATTATTATCATAGGCGCGAGTATGAAAGTATACGCCAGTATTGTCATTATTTTGCTGAACAAGTTTACTCTGTCTTCACGCATTTTTTCCACTTCCTAATCTTTTATTGATGCTGTTGCTGAAACTGTTAGATACAATCTGGAATATAAGTATCGCAAATACGAGTATATAACATATAGCATTAGCAAACTCAAGGTTATATGTAGTCTTAATCTGGTTATAAATAAGAGTTGTCATTGTAAGATACTGAGCTCCACCTAAGAGCTGAGGAGTGATATAAGATGTCATTCCCATAGTAAATACGAGGATACATCCTGATACAACACCGGGTGAGCTGAGTGGAAGTGTTACTTTAAAGAATGTCTGAATAGGATTTGCTCCAAGGCTTCTTGCCGCATTTTCAACATTCTGGTCTATGGACTGTATAACGCCTGTTATAGCCAGTATCATATACGGAAGAAGAAGCTGAGCCATACCAATCATTACAGATGTTTCTGTATACATAATTTCAAGGGGCTCTTCTATAAGTCCAATATTAAGTAAAAACTGATTTAAGAGGCCTGAGCTTCCCAGAATTACCATCCATCCGTAAGCTCTTATAACCGCACTTACCAGAAACGGGAATATTGTTGCGACTATTAAAATGCCTTTAATTTTAGATTTTGTTCTTGCAATGAAATATGCTGCCGGATAGCCAAGTATAAGAGTAAGCAGCGTTGTTTTTAATGAGAGTACAACAGTGTTTTTAAAAATTTTAAGATAAAAGGGATCTGTAAAAAATTTCACATAGTATGTAAGATTATCTGTCATCAGCGCGTTTATAAACGTATATACCATAGGTATTATAAAAGCAACCATTAGCACGATGACACAGGGCATAGCCATAAAGATTACATTTCTTTTTTCCTTCATATATCGCATCTCCTATTTAAAAATAGGACGGGATATGGAGCTTTATATATTGTCAAGGCCCCATCGCCTGTCCTAAAATCGTGTTCATTATATCGAATTATATTCAATTTGTCAATTATTTTAATATCAAAAGTGACAAAAATTCTAAAATTTCCTGTATTTTGTCTTAAGTAAAATGTAATATCAATTCTAATCGAAGCAAATAGGAATAATTTGTAATTCGTTTAGCTTATGCCTTAAAATGAACTTCAGTGCTGTTTATAATGTTGTCGGTTACCGGGCATCTTTCAATTACGTTCTTAAGCCATTTTTCCTTCTGCTCTTCGGTTATATCGGCTTTGAGAGATATCTGAACGTCTATCTTTGAAAAACCTGCCCTCTTCTCCATATTTCCTGTAAAGAAAGCCGTTGCGTCAACGTCACCGTCAATATTAATATCAAGCTTTTCTATAACAAAGTCCATTTCCTTTGCTACCCACTGGCCTATGGCATTAATACATCCGGCTAAAGATGCCAAAAGCATTGCTACGGGACTAAGTGCGGTATCTTCTCCTCCGAAAGCAGGAGGCTCATCGATTATTATTTTGTGTCCGCCTGTCTCGATATATGTCTTTGTTGAATTTGTGGCTTCTGCCTTAACATTTATGACTGCCATGGTGTTCCTCCATTATTTCATAAGCTTATGCTCAAGCATTGCTGCAAAGAATCCTGCACCATAGTAAAGGCCGTCTTCGTCCATCATATATTTAGGATTATGATGAGGCTTGTCTGTACCCTTCTCAGGATTTCTTGTACCTATCTCAATAAAGCATCCGGGGCAGTTGCCTGCTTCTGTAAATGCTGAGAAGTCCTCGCCGGGCATAACGGGCTGTATCTCAAGTACTGCTTCGCTTCCAAACCAGTCTGCTATTACTTCTCTTGCTTCGTTTGTAAGCGCATCGTCATTTACTACAGAGCTGTATCCTCTTTCATAAATTACTTCGCTTTCAGCTCCTACGCTGGCTGCGATTCCTCCTGAAATCTGTCTGAGCATATCAGGCATACTGTCTCTGAGTTCCTTTGAGAATGTTCTTATGGAGCCTTCTATTTCAACTACTTCGGGTATTATGTTGTAAGCGTCGCCGCCATGTATTTTACATACGGAAATAACCGCTGTTTCATAGGCACTTATTCTTCTTGATTTTATGTTCTGTATTCCCATAACTATCTGTGCTGCCGCTACGATGGGGTCTACACACTGCTCGGGCATTGAAGAATGGCCGCCCTTGCCTTTTACTTTAATTTTAAAGCAGTCTGTAGCAGATGTAAGGGGTCCGTTTACTACACCGAATTTTCCTGTAGGATAGTTTGAAGAAAGGTGGAGACCGTAAATTTCGTCAACACCATTCATAACTCCTGCTTCTACAAGCTCAATAGCTCCTCCGGGAGGAAGCTCCTCAGCGTGCTGGAAAATACAGATGATATTTCCGTTAAGCTTTTCTTTCTTAGCAGCAAAAATCTTTGCTATTCCAAGAAGAATAGCCGCATGTCCGTCGTGTCCGCATGAATGCATAGCTTCTTTATTAACGGATACAAAGGGGATATCGTTTTCCTCTGTCATGGGAAGTGCATCTATATCAGCTCTGAGGGCTATAGTAGGTCCCTGTCCTGCGCCATATATTTTTCCGATAACGCCTGTCTTTGTAGGTCTCTCTATTTCTATTCCTCCAAAGCTTTTAAGCTTTTCCTCTATAAAATCAGATGTCTTATATTCTTCAAAAGAAAGCTCGGCATTTTGATGGAAGTGTCTCCTCCACTCAATTATCTCCGAATGCATCTGTTTTACTTCGTTTAATAGTTCATTCATTATAATATTTCCTCCTTATAACTTTTATAGAAGCAAATGATTCCAGATATATCCATTATCATTTGACTTAAATGCTTTAATTTGATATAATTACTAAATTCTAATCTAGGGCGGTGTAATAATGGATCTTGAATATATCTGTGCCATACTCAAACAGCATCGAATCAACAGAAATATGTCAATAAGAGAACTTTCCAATATTTCAAATGTGGCTTCAAGTACCATAAGCCAGATAGAAACCGGAAAGAATTCTCCAAATCTGCTCACATTAAAGGCAATATGTGATGCTCTTGATGTTCCTGTATTTTCTCTGTTTATTGAAGAGGACAATTCCAAAATAAAATATGTGAAACGCAGTGAACACGAACCCTTTGTCAGAAATATAAGCAACGGGTCATTTGTAAAAGAGTCATTTATAGTACAGGGGAAAAACGAAATGTATGCGGCCATCGTAGAAACTCCGCCACATGCTGACTCAGGAAGTTACAGCCATCATGGAGGAGAAGAAATGGTATTTGTACTTGAAGGACAATTAACCTTCTATCTTGAAGGCCATAAGCCCTATAAGCTTGAGACCTATGATACCCTTTATTACCCCAATTACATAGGCCACCGCTGGAGCAACGACTCCGATGAACCGGTTCGTATGCTTATGGTTTCAACATCACCCTATAATTTTTAAAAACTGTTATTACCGGCAGAAACGTCAAAGAGTTTTAAGCGTTTCTGCCTTTTTTATTTTAAACTTCGTGGTAGTAAGGGACAATATCCTCATAACTGCCGTCCTTCATACGAAATCCTCCGGGAATAACACCTAAAGCCTTAAATCCAAGTTCTTCGTATAAATGTCTGGCCTGATTATTTGTCCTTACAACGACATTAAACTGAAGTATTTTAAAGCCGTTTTTTCCTGCCTCATTCATACAGTCAGTAACGAGCTTTCTTCCTATTCCAAGATTTCTTGCAGCGGACTTAACAGCAAAGCTGGCATTTGATATGTGTCCGCATCTGCCCACATTATTGGGATGAAGAATGTAAAGACCTAATAATTCACCGTTTTCTCCGTTATATGCCACGGCGCAGTAAGTCTGGGCGGAAAAGAATTCCTCTCCGCTCTTTTCATCCAGAAGTTCTTCCTGGGGAAAAGCTATACCGTCTTCAACGACTTCATTCCATATTTTGACCATTTCAGTTACATCATTTTTTTCAAATTTTCTTATGTATATTTCCATAACCTTTGCCTACTTTCTTTTACAGGCCTCTATAAAGGTCTTAAATATTTTTCTTGAACATTCATCTGTTTTATATAAAAATTCCGGGTGCCACTGAAAGGCCCACAGAAATTTTCTGCTTTTATCTTCAAAGGCTTCAATAATGCCGTCCTCCGAAACAGCCATAACCTCAAGTCCGTCAGCCAGTTTCTTTATGGCCTGGTGGTGGTAGCTGTTTACGGAAATTGTCTCGTTTCCTGACAGGGAGTATAAAGAAGAATTTTTTAACACCTTAGCTTTGTGGGCTTCTCTGTCATAGGGAGGCTTCATATGGTGCTCCGTAGATGTTGAGAGCTCTTCCGGTATATCCTGATATAATGTTCCTCCCATAAGAGCATTTATCATCTGAAGGCCTCTGCATATACCTAATACAGGCTTGTCCTGCTCATAGGCTCTTTTAAAAATCATACCTTCTATTTTATCTCTTTCACCATTGAAAACTCCGCACTTTCCTCGGTTTTCTTCACCGTATATTCCGGGATGTATATCGTGTCCGCCCGTAAACAGGTAGCCGTCACAAAAGGAATCAATTTTTTCAAAGTCTTCCTCATTCATCTTCAAAGGAAGTATAACGGGTATTCCGCCCGCTTCACTTATGCCGTCCATATATCCGGGAAGCATCCATATACTTTCTTTTTCATCATCATAAAGCGGAATTACGCCTATTACTGTTTTTGCAGCCATTGTTTTACCTCATCAATCCTATTTTTTGCGTCGTTTCTGCCAAGGTCATACATTTCCCAGATTCTTGCAAGATTCTTTTCCATTCTGGATATTTTGACCTTTCTTGAGGGCCTTATAACAAGTATCTGGCCATTATCTTCCATTTCATTTACATATCTCAGATTTTCTGCATAACGTAAATGACGTGTAATGAGGGCATCCACAAAATTAGGATATTCACCGTATTTTTTTCTCGACATAATAGGACTGTTTGGCTTTGGCACGTGTCCTTTGGGTTTTGTCAAAACAACTATCAGCCTGTCATATCCCATTTCCATAAATTTTTTAACGGGCACGCTGTCACATACACCGCCGTCAAGGAGCTTAAAAC
>CABPCX010000016.1 GCA_902406135.1 uncultured Eubacteriales bacterium | reverse complement strand
TATGTGAGGTAAGATAATGATAACTTGTACATTTGCCGGCCATAAAACACTTTTAGTTTCTGCATTAAACCAAATAGTTGATGCACTTGAATCAATCATTGCTACAGAAAATTATATTTGCTGCTATGTAGGAGGAATGGGAGAATTTGATTCACAGGCAGCTTCGGCTGTACGAATATTAAAAAATAAGTATCCTAAAAAGGTAATATCTCTTACGCTTGTTCTTCCGTATATGCAACAGAAAATAAACAAATATAAATATTATTATGATTCACTTTATGATGATATAATTATTCCCCAAGACCTTATTGGAATACACTATAAAAGATCGATTACAATTAGAAACAGGTGGATGGTAGACCATTCAGACTATATAATAGCTATGGTATGGCGTAATTATGGAGGTGCATATAATACACTTAGTTATGCTATAAAACAGAAAAAACAAATAATTTTCCTAAAAAATTAAAAGACACACAGAAATTTCCGTGTGTCTTTTAAGAAGAAAGGGTATATTAAAACATTTTGGGTGTGTTGGTACCTTGTTCAACCCGGCAGTTTGCGAGGAAGCCGGGCTAAAAATAAAGGAGCGGCAACAATAACCAACTGCTTGGCGGCAATTCCGTTATATTTTTTAATTTTTATAAAGCTCCTTATTAAATGTTTATCATCAGGCAGATGTATACTTAATACATTTTGTTGTCTGATTTCAAATTGATTATATATCTAGTTTTATTGCGTGTCAATACTAAAAAAGATATTTTTAGACAAACTTTCCGCTATTTTTCATATTTTAATGAACTTATAAATTTTGGTAATCTGACAACACTATTAAATTTAGGTGTTTACATGTATTATTTTTTGATGTACAATTGTTAATGGAATAAATACAGGTAAGGAGTCAGATAAACTGTGGCTGATGAAAAAGATATAATTGTAAAAGATAATTTCCCATACGAATTCATACTCGGCGGAGCCGAAAAGATAACGGCCGACTATTTGGTTGAGCAGTTCAAAAGTATGATACTTTCAGATAAATTTCCCGCGGGCTATACCCTTCCAAACGAAAACACTCTCTGTGAAAAGCTCGGCACCGGAAGAAGCACCCTCAGGGAAGCCTTTAAAGTCCTTTCCGCCTACGGTCTCATAACAAGGACAAAGCACGGCACATTCATAAACGAAAGCAAAGATTTCAGCACATCACTTATGATAGATTATAATTTTGAAGAATCCGGAATGAGAGAAATCCTTGAATTTAGAAAAATTTTCGAGGCTGAATCCGCTTACCTTGCGGCCCAGAATGCCACAACGGACGATATAAAGGACCTTAAACAGATAATGATTAAGATGGAAGGCTGTGACGGAAATCCGTCAGCCCTGTCCTATAATGACGTGGCATTTCACTATATGATAGCCAAATGCACCCATAACAAACTGCTCATAAGCATTATGAAGCTCATTTCCGATACATATTACAAGGGCATAAGAAGCCAGTTTGAAAAGGTAGGCCACATCGGAGAGCAGACAACACTGGAAGCTACTCTCTACCACCATACAAAGATTTTTGACAGCATACTTCTTAAGGACTCCGAATCTGCGGCAAAGGCCATGCGCGACCATATGGATTCCATACTTGGAGAAATAGAAAAACTTGAACCAGAGACTAAATAAAAAAATCCTGAGTTTACATACTCAGGATTTTTTATTTTCTTCGGGATATGTTATCATTCCGTTTGCGTCCTCAAATTCCTTTACGCATTTTCTTATAAGATAAAGTATCTGCCCGTTTCCGGAGCGCCCTTCATACTTAGCAATGTATTTAAGTTTATAGTGCAGCTCAGGGTCTATTTCTATTCCCAGATGTTTATTGTTAGGATTTCGCATATTATCACCGTCCATATTTACTATATAACAAATATTCGGTTTTGGGAACAGAAAAACGCACCCTCCAAGAGGGTGCGTTTGTTGTTTGAATTATAAGAGTGGTGTAGCTCCGTGTTTAACAACTACAACCTTATTAACTTCTGTTGTGAACGTATTCATAGCATTTGTTACATCATTCTTATCTTTACAGTCTGACTTCAAGCTGTTTATTGAAGTATCAGCTGCAGTTATTGCATTTATCAGAGTCTGTTCATTTGTTGTAAGTATCCATTTATCTCCTTCTAAAAGAGAAGTAGCTTCTTCCTCACTATCAACTACATGAACATTTGTAACTGCAGGCTGAACCCCAGCCGGAGTATTTCTGTATCCGTTTACGAGGTCAACAAGTTCCTTAATTCCATAGTTGAGTTTTTTTACCTCGGCATTAAGTGTATTTAAAGCCTGAGTAACTTCTGAATTTGTAGCTCCCTTATCAGCTGATACTGTCTTTGCAGCTGAAAGAGCAGTATTAAATCCGCTTAAGTCTGCTGCCCAACGGCTGTTCATTGATACTGTAGTACCGTCAGCAGCCTTTGTTGGGTTTATAGTACTTGCCTCTGCTATTGCAGCATCAAGAGCAGTTTTATCAGCGCCCTTTACAGTAACTGTACAAGTAGCTGTATGATTTTCGTCTGCCGTTTTTACTGTGATTGTTGTTGTACCGGCTTTCTGTGCCACTACCTTTCCGTTACTATCTACTGTAGCAACATCAGAGTTTGAGCTTTCCCATGTTACACTCTTATTTGTTGCATTTGAAGGAGTTATTGTAGCTTCAAGAGTTTCTGTTTGACCTACTGTAAGTTCAAGAGTCTCTCTTACGCTTAAATCTGTTACCGGTACTACTGCATTTATTACTGTGACTTTACATGTTGCTGTGTGGTCGCCGTCTTCTGTTGTTACTGTAATTGTTGCTTTGCCGGCTGATTTTCCAACTACATATCCGTCAGCTGTTACTGTTGCAATGGCTTCATTGTCGCTCTTCCATGTTACATTCTTATTTGATGCATTTGAAGGAACCACCTCTTCTGTAAGTGTTGCTCCTTCGTCAACTGTAAGCTCTAATTCACCTCTAAGGCTTACACTCTCTACAGGCACTTCTGCCTCACTTATATTTATATTAAATTCCTTCTTTGTTTCACTGCCGTCAGCAGCTGTTGCTGTAATTGTTACCGGACCTTCTTTTAATGCCGTAACCTTTCCGTCCTCGTTTACAGTAGCTGTTGTAATGTCGCTGCTTGACCAAACAACTTTCTTATTTGTGGCATTATCAGGTGTAACGGATGCTGAAAGAGTCTGTTCCTCATTAACTTTCATATTGGCTGAACCGTTGATAGTTATATCCGTTACCTTAACATCTTCAGCCTTTTCATTTACAGTCACTGTACACGTTGCTTTATGACCGCCGTCTGCTGTTGTTACTGTAATTGTTGCTTCACCTGCTCCTACGGCTGTAACTTTTCCGCTCTGGTCAACAGTAGCTACTTTTTCGTTGCTTGACTTCCAAGTTACTTCCTTATTTGTTGCGTTGTCAGGTGTTATAATTGCTGTAAGTGTTGTAGTTCCTCCAACAGTGAGTGTTTCTGCACTCTTATCAAGTTTAACTCCTGTAACAGCCTTTTCGTATGTTACTTCGCCGTTTCCTTTTGTCTTTTCTACAGTACCGCTGACGTTTACGGTTATATCAACGTTAGTATAAAGCTCTTTTACTTTTCCGTTGATTGTAATCTTGCTGTACTTAGCGTTTGTTGATACTGTAAGTTTTGTAATATCAGAACCGCTGTTGATTGTAAGGTTACTTGTCTTTGTCATAACATCAAGGTTCTTAACGTCTGTTCCGATTACAACCTCACTTGATGTCTTAACTTCGATATTGTCAATAATCGCGCCGCTTTCATTTTTGCTTTCTTTAATAATAGCGCCGTTTTCGCTTATAACAACTTTTCCGTCAATGTGGCTTGCTGTGTATTTATCAAACTCAACAGCAACGGGGTAATTTCCGTATGACTTTCTCACATAAATATTTCCGTCGATTTCGCAGTCGTCAAATGTAACGGAATTTTCTCCGCCGCCTTCGATATATACGTTGCCCTTAATTGTAAGGTCCTCAAGGCTGACGTCGCCGTCTCTTACGTCGTCATCGATTGTAAGGTCGCCGTAAATAGTCATATCATCAAGAGTAACGTCATCGCCTGTTACCTTAACGTCGTCATACTTGCCGCCTCTGTAAGTCTTATCGTCTTTGCTTGCTGTAAGGTCGTCATATTTTGAGCTTCCGCCGCCCCATGTAATGTCGCCTGATGAGTTTTCAGTATAAGTAGGCTTTGAAGCTCCGTTCTTTGTTGAAAGGTCATCGGGTTTGATGCTTGACTTAACGCCGCTTTCATATACCGTCATATTTCTGATGTCGCCTTTTCCTGTAATTCTTACGGCGTCATAGAGATACATATTTTTAACCTTAGCGCTGTTAAGGTTGATTGTAGCGTTATCGGCATTCTTTGTAGCTGTGAATGAATCGATTACACAGTCTGAAAGAAGTTTAATATTTGTTTCTTCATCGAGTTCAACTTCTTCGATTTGAGCATCAAGTGTTACATAATCGTTGAGGTCTTCATCGATTACTACTTTTGAGTATCCGTTTCCTGTAAGTTTTCCGTATTTTTCAAAAGTAGTCTTTTTAACTGTAGTCTTTCCTGTGGCATCAAATGTAGCGTCACTTGTGCTCATTTCAAGGTTATTTATCTCACAGTTTTTAGCTGTAATAGTCTTTCCGCCTTCAACGATGATGCTTCCTTCTACCTTAACGTTATCAAGCACTACATCTTTCTTTGAAAGGCTGCTTGAGATAACAAGGTCGCCTTTGATAATTTTATCTTTAAGAGATGTGTCTGTAAGTTTGTAGTTCTTTAATACTTCTCTGTTATCTGTTGTAGATGCGTTATAATTAAGAGCCTTATCGAGGGCGATAACAGCCTCAGCCCTTGAAAGGTATCTGTCACCCTTGAAATCTCCGTCGGGATAACCTGACATAATACCAGCCTTAGACACGGCGCCTACATATCCGGCAGCCCATGAAGGTATATATCTGTAGTCAGTATATTTAGCCGCAGCTGAGAAATCCTGTCCGAGACCGCAAATCTGAGAAATCATAACAGCCGCTTCCTGACGGCTTACGGGGTCATTGGGACGGAATTTTCCGTTGCCGTCACCCCTTACGTATCCGGCGGCAACGCCCTTCTGAATATCGTTATATCCCCAGTAAGAGGAGCTTACGTCACTGAAATATGCGTTTCCTGTTTTTGTATATCCCATTGACTGGTTTACAAGTCTTACGAATTCTGCTCTTGTGATAGAGTTATCGGGCTTAAAGGTACCGTCTTCATAACCGCTGATATATCCCTTAGAAGTCCACTGAATGATAGTGCCCTGTGCCCAGTGTCCTCCGATATCGCTGGGTATCGCTGCGAGGGCTGTCGAGCTTATGGCAAGCGACATGGTGAGAGCGGCTGCCATAGCCATACATCTTTTTTTCTTTTTCATATTTAACACCTCCGAGAATATTTATGATTCCTTAATAGTCATTCCGCTAAAATCTTTTTCATTAGTTTAATAAAGATACTTTCTTTGTACTTTAACTCTATAGCATTTTTTCATAATATACAACCGGTTTAGGGCTTTAGTAAGAAATACTTAATAATTTGTAATATTTGTAACAATGTACTGTTTCTGCCTCTTTCCGCAAAAATTGCTCTATACCCTTAAGACCTTTTTTAATAGTTAATAGTTTTAATTAAATAAAAAAAATCCCCGTTTTTAAACGGGGAAAATAATGGAAATCATTTTTTATTCAATATGTCAGCCAGTCTGAATATCTGGGTTACGGTCTTTTTAATATTTTTGACCGTAACGTCCTTGTCCATGGCTTCTTCCAGGGGCATGGCCTTATCGATGACAGGGAATATGACGTCAATGCCCTTATCGTTGCAGAGATAAGCGTCATCGGTAACACATCCGGCAATACCTATTACAACGGCACCCTTTTTCTTGGCTCTGGCTGCGGCTCCGCTGGGAGCTTTGCCCATGGCTGTCTGGCTGTCTATTCTGCCTTCGCCTGTTATGAGGAAGTCAGCGCCTTCAAGGACCTTGTCTATGCCCGTTTCGTCAAGGATTATCTCGACACCGGGTTTTAACTCACCGCCCAGGTATGCCATAAATCCGTATCCGAGGCCTCCCGCGGCACCGCTTCCGGGAATTTCGGCACAGTCTGCACCGAGTTTTTCCTTTGTGACCTCCGAAAAGCTCTTAAGGGACGCATCAAGGAAAAGTACGTCCTCGGGAGAAGCTCCCTTCTGGGGGCCGTATATATGGGAAGCACCCCTTTCGCCGCAGAGGGGATTGTCCACGTCGCAGGCAATCTTAAATACACATTCCTTAAGCTCGGGAAGGGCACCTGATGCGTCTATGTCCCTTACTTCGGCAGTATATTTTCCGCCGATGCCCGTTTCTTTTCCGTTTTCGTCAAAAAATCTGAAGCCTAAAGACTGGAGCATACCCATACCGCCGTCATTGGTGGCACTGCCGCCGATACCTACGATAAACTCGCGGCAGCCCCTTTTTATGGCATCCTTTATCATATCTCCCACGCCGTAGGTGGTGGCAAGGAGGGGATTTCTCTCATTTACGGGCACCAGGGGCAGACCCGATGATGAGGCCATTTCCATAACAGCCATACCGTCTACGATACCGTAGGAGCATATACGTTTTTCTCCCATGGGTCCTGTAACTTCTGTTTCTATCATTTCTCCGCCCATGCCGTAAACAAGGGTCTCAACGGTGCCCTCTCCGCCGTCGGCCAGGGGCATAACAATGACTTCGGCATCGGGAAATACGGATAAAACACCTTCTTTTGCGGCGTTTCCGGCTTCAATGGACGATACGCTTCCTTTAAATGAGTCTATGGCTGTTACGACTTTCATAAAATCCCTCCGTTTATGATTTTTTTGGGGTTTATACCGGTTCAAAAATAAATATTTATAGGCTTGTTAGGGCTTGCGGCAAAGAGCTTTTGCAGTAACGGTTAATACGCCGGCATTTTAAGCCTTCAAGGCTATCTCTCCTGCCTTTACGGGCTTTAAGTAATTTGCAGACTTTGCCGTTAATCTGTTTTCCGTTAATACCTTTTCCGTACCCTGACTTTAGTAAATCCTTTTTATTAAAGCTCTATTACTTCCGCTTCCTCAACGGCCTTATTTAAAAGCTCGTCCAGCTTATCAAGACGGGACTCAATCTTTTCGATAACGCTGGTCTTGGGCTTTGTTTCGGGGTGCTTAGCCACAAATATGGTACAGCAGTCCTCGTAGGGTCTTATGGATATATCAAATGTGCCGATTTTTCTGGCTATATCCACTATTTCCTGTTTATCAAGACCGGCCAGGGGTCTTATTATGGGCATTGTAGCCGCCGCACTTATGGCGTGGAGACCCTGCATGGTCTGGCTGGCAACCTGTCCCACGCTGTCGCCCGTTATGACTGCCAGTGCTCCGTCCCTTTCGCCAAGCATACAGGCTGCCCTTGTCATGGCACGTTTTAAAAATATGGTGAGCTTGTCATGGGGTACGCTTTCCAGAAGATAAAGCTGTAAATCCGTAAAGGGCACCACATAGAGTTTGAAACTTCCCGTAAACTCCGTAAGCCTTTCAGCCAAATCAACAACCTTCTGTTTTGCTCTTTCACTGGTATAGGGAGGTGAGTTGAAATAAACACCTTCCACCTCTACGCCCCTTTTAGCCATCATAAAGGCGGAAACGGGGCTGTCTATTCCTCCCGAGAGCATAACTATGCCCTTGCCCGATGAGCCCACGGGAAGTCCTCCCAGACCCTTTATCTGTTTTGAATATATGTATGCGTCATTTCTGAGCTCGATATACACAGTAAGGTCAGGGTTATGCACATCTACCGTAAGATTCTCAAAGTTATCCAGAATGTATTCGCCCACATCGGCCGAAACCTCTCTGGACTCCAGAGGATAGCTCTTATTTGAGCGTTTTGTCTCTATTTTGAATGTCTTATATTCTTCCACGCCAATGCTTCTCATATGCTCTGCGCAGACTTTTTTCAGATTTTCAAGGCTCTGGTCCTTTACTCTGACTCCGGGAGATACGCCTATTATCCCCATGATGCACAAAACTTTAGGGATAACTCTGTCGAAATCTATTTCTCCGCCTCTGTCCTCAAGGATAAGCCTTCCCTGTTCCTTGACCACATAGAAATCTCCCATGCCGTCAAGATTTTTTCTTATGGTTCTTAAAAGCCTTTCAATGAAAAACTTTCTGTTGTTTCCCCTTACGGCTATTTCTCCGTATTTGATAATGAGAACATTTTCCTCGGATTTTTCAATTTTTTCTGTTAATTCAGTCATTTTTTTACCTCATATATTTTCTTAAAAAAGCGGTTTTTTCCTTAAGCACCTCAAGGCAGAAAAGAGCCTCTTCCACGGTATTGTATCTGCAGAAGCTGAAACGTATGGCTCCCTCGACTCTCACATCGGAAAGTCCAAGGGCAGAAAGCACGGTGCTTGCTCCCTTTTTCTTACTGTTGCAGGCGCTTCCCGCCGAAACATATATTTCCTTTTCCTCCAAAGAGTGAAGCAGGACTTCACTTCTTAATCCGTTAAAGCTTATGTTAAGCACATAGGGGCTTCCTTCCTCTAAAGAAGGTCCGTTTATATGGGTCTTTGGTATTTCACTCAAAATACCCTCGGCAAGGGTTCTTTTTACCTTCATTACATTTTCCAGATGCTCGTCCATATTTGAGCAGGCAAGTCTTACGGCCTCGCCAAGACCAACTATGGAAGGAGTATTTTCGGTGCCTGAGCGCTGTCCCCTTTCGTGGCCTCCGCCGTATATGATGGGTTTTACCTTAAGTCCCTTTTTCATATAGAAAAAGCCTACGCCCTTGGGACCGTGTATTTTATGTCCGCTCATGGAAAGCATATCTATGCCCATCTTTTTAACGTCTATGGGGTATTTTCCAAAGGCCTGTACCGCGTCCACATGGTAGAGGGTATTGGGATTTACGCTCTTTACGGCTTTGCTTATCTCGGCGGCATTCTGTATGGTGCCCGTTTCGTTATTTATCAAAATGGTGCTCACAAGGACGGTATCTTCCCTGACGGCCGCCTTGAGCTTTTCAATGTCTATATATCCGCTTTCGTCCACATCAAGGATTGTTATATCCCAGCCCTTTTCCTCCAGATGTCTCATGGGCATAAGGACAGCCGGATGCTCTATTGATGTGGTTATCATATGTTTTCCGCTTCTGATATAGCCTTCAGCCGTGCCGAATATGGCCCAGTTGTCGTCCTCGGTGCCTCCTGAGGTAAAGTATATTTCCTCGGGCAGGGCGTTTATGGACTGCGCCATTATTTTTCTCGCTTCATTCATTTCCTTTTCGGCATTTACGCCCATCATACTCTGGGAAGACGGGTTTCCGAAATTCTCCAAAAGCATATGTTTTACTTTTTCAGCTACTTCGTCCGCTGCCCTTGTGGTGGCGGCATTATCAAAATAAATCATCTGTTACCCCTCACATACTAACGCAAATTCGCATATTTACATATCCAAATAAAACAACGTATTGGCAATGGCAGTAAGACCGGCTGTTTCCGTCCTTAATATTCTCTTTCCAAGGGTTACGGGAAGTATGCCCAGAGAAAGGGCCTTCTCTATCTCCTCGGCGGAAAAACCGCCCTCGGGTCCTATGAATAAAGCCATCTGTCCGTTATTGTCTTTTTTGTATTCTTCCAGAAATTCCTTAAGTCCTCTCTTTTCCTCAAGCTCATAGGGTATCATGGCCTTTCCCTTTTCGGCGGCTTCCTTTACGGCCTCGTTAAAATTCATTACTCCGCCTATTTCGGGTATAATGCCCCTGCCGCTCTGTTTTGCGGCGGACTCGGATATTTTCTGCCATCTTTCGATTTTTTTCTTTTCCTTGTTTTTATCTATCTTTACTATACATCTTTCCGTATTTACCGGAACTATTTTGTAAACTCCAAGCTCCACGCATTTCTGTATTATGAGCTCCATCTTATCGCCCTTGGGCAGACCCTGATAAAGGGTTATCTTAAGAGAAGGTTCGCTCTCGGTAAAAACCGTACTTTTTATGGCAAGCTTTATGTCTTTTTCGTTTATTTCGGTTATCTCCGCCTCATAGTCGTTTCCGCATCCGTCGCATACGGTCAGTATGTCTCCCGCTTTTCCTCTGAGCACCCTTGATATATGCGCCGCGTCATCACCATAGAGGGTTATGATACCGTCCTTTATGTTTTCGCTTTCTACAAAAAATCTAGGCATTTTTCTCACCCGTTATATCTGGAGGCAACAGCCGCCCAGCCTTTTTTCCTCTTTATCTCTATAACGTCAAAATTCTTTTCTTCCAGAGCCTTTAATACATCATCAAGTCTTTCGACTATTATTCCCGAAGATATGAATATTCCGCCGTCCTTGATGCAGTCGGGTATTTTTGATGTAAGGGCAATAATAACGTCCGCAACGATATTTGCTTCCACCACATCATATTTTTTGCCGCAGAATGTATTTTCCAGCTCTTTATCGTTTATGATGTCTCCGCTTAATACCGTGTATACGTCCTTGCCGATGCCGTTCATTCCGGCATTTGTATAGGCAATGTCAACGGCGTTGGGGTCAATGTCTACGGCGTCTGCGTGGCTTGCTCCAAGAAGAAGGGACGCAATGGAAAGTATACCGCTTCCGCAGCCTATATCCGCTACACAGTCTCCCTCTTTCATATAGTTTTCTATAAGCTCGATACAGAGCTGTGTTGTCTCGTGGGTGCCTGTGCCGAATACATGGCCCGGGTCGATTTTAAGCACCTTTTTTGTGCCGTCATCATCGTATTCCTCCCATGAAGGACGGATAACGATTTTATCTCCCACGGCAAAGGGCTTAAAGTATTTTTTCCAGTTGTTTGCCCAGTCCTCTTCCTTTATGTTTTTAGCCGTCATTTTAAGGCTTCCGAAATCTATTTCCTTTTCGTTTTCCTTGGCGGTCTTTAACATATCCTTTATTATGTTTAAAGTCTCCAAATCATTGGCGTTGTCTCTGATGAAAAATGTTATGCCGTCCTTGGCGTCCTTCTTTTTATCCACCAGCTCGTCCTCGATATAATCCCATTCTCTGGCGGGGTTTTCCAGAAATTCGTTAAAATCGTCGCTGTCCTCTATCATTACTCCCGTTATGCCGCACTGATATATTATACCGCTCACGGGCTCAAAGCCTTCCTTGTTTGTCTCAATGAATATTTCAATCCAGTTTGTTTCGTTCTCAGTCATATTTTCTCCTCCGCACATAAATAAGGGGGCGTTTTTTAAACGTCCCCAGAAAATTATTTTCCCTCAAATTCTTCGCATACGCCTCTGTAACTCTCAGGTGTTCCTATATCATAACATTCACCGTCGAATGTATAGGCATAAACTTCCTTTCTCTTATAAAGCCACTCAAGGAAGTATCCGGGAGCGTCAGGTTTATTTCCTTCGTCTATATACTGCCTGAACATAGGCACCGTATCCTTTTTATACATATATGTGGCATATACGGCAGTATCTGACTTAGGCTGTTCGGGTTTTTCCTCAATTTCCGTAACCTTGCCGTTCTCGTCCAAAACCGCTACTCCGAACTGTTTCAGAAGCTCTCTGTTATCAAACTTCTTGACGCATACACAGTCCTTATCGATTTTTCTGTAGTAGTCATAGTAATCCTTAAGGCTGTATGTAAAGAAGTTGTCCCCGGCGATAACAAGTATTTCGTCATCGATATTTTTCTGGTCTATGGCATAAAGTATGTCGCCTATGGCTCCTCTTCTTGTTTCTTCCGTGGAAGTTCCGTCGTCTATGACAGAGAGTTTCTTTGTAAACTTTGTTTCCTCGGCCCACTTATAGAAATTATCTGCAAACTTATGATTTGATATGACGATTATCTCATTTACCTCGTCAATGGTCTCTATCTGGTCTACGATATAATCTATTATAGGTTTATTATTAATGGGCAGTAGTGCCTTGGGCATATTCATTGTTAAAGGATAGAGTCTGGTGGCATATCCGGCCGCCAATATTAAAGCAATCATAGCTGCACCCCTCAGATTTTTATATTTATATAATTATATCATATTTATGCCAATATTCAAAAACTATTTTATTAAATTATTCATAAGGATTTGTCATTTATTTCCCTTTTGGCGCTTTTCTTGAAATATATAAGATATATGCCAAAGAGCATTGTGATGGTTTCCGCCGCGGGGACCGCCAGCCATATACCCGTAACATCCATAAACAGCGGGAAAATATAGGCAAAGGCCACAACAAGTATAAGACCTCTCATAAGGCATATTATCATGGAATATCCGTTTTTGAGTATGGCCTGGAAATAGCATATAAAAACCATATTTATTCCAAGCATCATAAATCCCACAAAATATATCCTTATGGCGGGAGCGGACATGGAAAGAATGGCACTGTCGGGATTTATGAAAATATATGTGAAAAAGTCCGGCACCACAAGGCCCAGAATAACGGGCACGGCGCATATTATAATGGACACCTTCACCGCAAGGGAGCGTATTTTATCGGTACGCTCGTAAAGTCCGGCGCCGTAATTGGTGGAAAGCAGGGGCTGTGCCGCCTGATTTATACCCTTGCAAATACATACAACGACAATGGCCGTATTGCTTATGATACTGTATACGCTTACACCCGTATTTCCGGCATATTTAAGCAGCTGTATATTAAATACGAATATGGTAACGCCGGAAGCAACTTCAATGAGGAAGCTGGCAAAACCGTTAAGTATTATATTTTTTATAAATGAGGGTCTTACACCCTTCAGAGAAAAATGCAGATTATTCTTTTTTGTGAAAAAGTGGGTCAGAAGGATAACTACCGTAAGACCAGAGCCCATAACCGTTGCTATGGCCGCTCCTGCCATACCCATATTAAAATTATATACAAAAATATAATCCAGTATTATATTTGCCACACCGCCGGACACAACCGCATACATGGCAAGCCTTGGAGCTCCGTCATTTCTTATGAAGGTCTGAAGATAGGAAGAAAAGAAAAACAGACCCATTCCCCAGACGATATATGGCATATAGTCCATTATATAGGGCATAGTCTCAGGCGTGCCTCCAAAGACGATAGCTATTTTTTCCATAAATGCCGTAAAAAAGGCCAGAGACAGGGCCAAAACTACGCACATGGCCACAAGAGACGTACTGAAATAAGCATTTGAACCTTTTTCGTCGCCCTCTCCCCTGAGTATGGACATAAGCACCGAGCCGCCTACGCCAAAAAGAAGGCCAAGGCCGAAAAATATATTATATAAGGGCAGTACGATATTGAGCGCCGCAACGGCAATGGTTCCTATGCCCTTTCCTACGATTATGGTATCCGCCAAAACATAAATTGAAGTTACCATGGTGGCAAAAACAGACGGCACCAGATAACGCATAAATACCTGTTTAACAGGTTTATTTAAAAAATCCTGTGTATTCATAAAAGCCCCCTAAAAGTTTAAAACAAAATCTATCTAAGACTATCAGAAGTTAAGGGGTTTGTCCAGATTAAAGGGGAGAAAAGTTGAATCAAACACGACCGCTGCCG
>CABPCX010000015.1 GCA_902406135.1 uncultured Eubacteriales bacterium | reverse complement strand
TATGATAAAGATAAGCGCACCTGCCGACTTTATCCTACGGAAAAGGCAGTTGAAATATCGGGCCAGCTTAGGAAAATCAGTGATGATTTAAAAAAACTGCTTATGGAAGAAATAAGTGAGGAAGAGCAAGAGGTCTTTGACAGGGTGCTTATGAAAGCCGGCAGAAGAATCGCTAAAGAACTTAATATGGAAAGAAAGAAGGATGAGGATGATGAGTGAAGATGCTCTCGGGGAAAATCCTCTTGGTTATGAAAAAATATCAAAACTGCTGAAAAGTTTTGCCATACCGAGCATTACTGCGACGCTGGTAAGCTCTCTTTATAATATTGTAGACCAGATTTTTATAGGGCAGGGAGTAGGATATCTGGGAAATGCAGCAACGAATGTTTCCTATCCGCTTTCAACAATATGCTTAGCTATTTCGCTTTTAATAGGAATCGGAAGTTCATCCCGTTTTTCTATATGCCTAGGCAAAAAAGACCCAAAACAGGCTGCCCATATTGCAGGAAATGCCATTCTTATGATGATAATAGCAGGAGCAATTTATCTTGTGATAGGCGAAGCGTTTTTAACGCCTCTTTTAAGAATTTTCGGAGCCACTGATGAAATTATTCCATACGCTCAGCAGTACGCAGGAATAACGCTTATAGGTATGCCTTTTTTAATACTTACAAACGGAATAAGCAGCCTCATACGTGCTGACGGCAGACCTAAATATTCTATGATATGTATGGTGTCAGGAGCCATAGTAAATACTATTCTGGACCCGATATTCATATTTGTTTTTGATTTAGGTGTGTTTGGAGCTGCATTGGCAACCATAATAGGACAGTTTATTTCATTTTTTATTGCATTTAGATATTTGTGGATATTTAAGACCATAAAACTTACTAAAGAAAGCTTTAAGCTGGATATACGTGATAACTTTAAAACCTTTTATATGGGCACCAGCAGCTGTATAAACCAGGTTGCCATAACGGTTGTGCAGATAGTTTTAAATAATTCACTTACATACTATGGGGCCTTATCCATATACGGAAAAGAAATACCTCTTGCGGCCTGCGGTATTGTAATGAAAACGAATGCCATTTTGTTATCTGTTATCATTGGAATATCCCAGGGAGTACAGCCGATTATAGGCTTTAACTTCGGTGCGGGGAAAAATGACCGTGTAAAAGAAGCGTATATTATGGCTATAAAATGGAATTTTGTAGTTTCTGTCATAGGATTCTGCCTGTTTCAATTTTTCCCGCAGTATATAATAGCCTTATTTGGAAACGGTGATGAGCTTTATTTTGAATTTGCTGTAATGTTTATGAGAACATTTTTATTTATGGTTATTGTAAACGGTGTGCAGGTGCTGTCGTCTAACTTCTTTACAGCCATAGGAAAGGCTATGAATGGTCTTCTGCTCTCATTGACAAGACAGGTATTCTTTTTAATACCTCTGCTTTTGATACTGCCTCTGTTTTTAGGTATTTTCGGGGTTCTGCTTGCAGGACCTATAGCTGATTTCATAGCATTTGTGGTATCAGCGGCGCTTGTACGCAGAGAATTCAAAAGACTAAGCAAGACTAAAACCCAGACTGTATAATAATTTCAGCAATGAGTTTATTAATGTATATATATGGAAATGTTATTAAGACATAAAAATATAAAAGCTTTTATTAAAATCATTATTTGTTCCTTAAAACCTTGAAAAAACGGGCTTTTTTTAAAAAAGTGCTTGCATTTACAGGGGCACAATGTTATACTCTATATGTAATTTATTGTATGTTGGGAGAAGAGTAGGTGAAAACCTACTCTTTGCTTTTGCCCGGAATATGTATAAAGGAGGTTGGAAAATGTCCGGATCATCAAATACGGAAAAGAAGTTAGACGCTATGCTCAGACCCACTGTTGAGGAAATGGGATACGAGATAGCCGATGTTGAATTTGTAAAGGAGGGACCTAACTGGTATCTCAGAGTTTTTGTAGATAAAGAAGGCGGTGTGAGCATTGACGACTGCGAGCTTATAAGCAAGGCTCTTGAAAAGATACTTGATGAGAACGATCCCATAGAACAGGCTTATTTCCTTGAGATAAGTTCTCCGGGTATCGACAGACCCCTTAAAAAGAAAGAGGATTTTATAAAGTTTAACGGTGAAATGGTTGATATCAAGCTCTATAAACCCGTTGAAGGATCAAAGGAGCATACCGGAAAACTTACAGACTACAGCGATGACGGAACGGTTACCATTGAGACAGAAGATAAGGTAATGTCGTTTGAGAAAAAAGATATAGCGAGTGTAAGACTTGCGGTAATATTCTAAAAAGGGAGGACTTGTAAAAAATGGATAGCGCCGAATTCATGGAGGCTTTAAGGGAAATCGTTAAAGAAAAAGGCATAGATGAGGAAGTAATTTACGAAGCTATAGAAACTTCACTTGTTTCAGCCTGCAAGAAAAATTTCGGAACATCTCAGAACATAAAGGTAGTTATGGACAGAGAAACTGGAAATATCGAAGTTTATGCTCAGAAGGACGTTGTTGAAGAAGTTGAGGACCCTATGCTTCAGATAAGTCTCGAGGAGGCAAAAAAGATAAACCCTGTTTATCAGATAGGTGATGTTGTTGACTTTGTTGTTACACCTAAGAACTTTGGACGTATATCTGCACAGACAGCTAAGCAGGTAGTTGTTCAGAAATTCAGAGAAGCTGAAAGAGAGATACTTTTCAACCAGTATATCTCAAAGGAAAAGGAACTTGTTATCGGTATCGTTCAGAGAATAGAGAAGAAAAACGTTATCGTTCAGCTTGGAAAAATAGATGCAATCCTTGCTCCCAATGAACAGATACCCGGCGAACAGTACAAGTTCATGGACAGAATAAAAGTATATGTTATCGAAGTAAAACAGACAACAAAGGGACCTCAGATTTATGTTTCAAGAACACACCCTGAGCTTGTAAAACGTCTGTTTGAACAGGAAGTTCCCGAAGTATTCGACGGAACTGTTGAAATAAAGAGCATTGCAAGAGAAGCAGGTTCAAGAACAAAGATAGCCGTATACTCAAAGGACCCTAACGTAGATGCAGTAGGTGCCTGCGTAGGACAGAACGGTTACAGAGTAAACGTTATCGTAAACGAACTCTGCGGCGAAAAAATCGATATCGTAAACTGGAGCGAAGATCCTAAAGAATTTATTGCTGCCGCACTCAGCCCTTCAAAGGTTCTTGCCGTTGCAATTAACCCTAATGAACAGAGTGCAAGAATAGTTGTTCCTGACCAGCAGCTTTCACTGGCCATCGGAAAAGAAGGACAGAATGCAAGACTTTCAGCTAAACTTACAGGCTGGAGAATAGATATAAAGAGCGAGTCACAGGCTAAGGAAATAGGCTTCATTACAGAGGACGGAGAATTCCCTGAGGAAGACCTTATTCAGGCTGAAAACGATATAGAGCTTGATGAGGAAGACCTCGATGATACAGAAGACCTTGCTTACGATGAACTTGATATCGAGGAAGACGAAGAATAAAAGACAGGAGGTACTAAATGAAACAGAGAAAAATTCCTTTAAGGAAATGTACCGGATGTCAGGAAATGAAAAATAAAAAGGAACTCATAAGAATCGTAAGAAGCGATGAAGGTGAGTTTTCAGTAGATACAACAGGAAAGAAGGCAGGCAGAGGGGCATATATATGTCCAAGTACGGAATGCCTTGAGAAAGCGAGAAAATCCAAAGGACTTGAGAGATCATTCAAATCTCAGGTGCCCGCTGAGGTATATGATAAGCTCAGAGAGGAGCTGGAACAGATAAATGGATAAGAAACTGCTTCAGTTTATGGGTCTCTGTCAGAGAGCAGGTAAGCTTGCATCCGGCGAGACGGGGGTTTTAAGCGCTATTAAGGACGGCAGTGCGGAACTTATTATCGTTGCGGAAAATGCTTCTGATAATACTAAGAAAAAGTTCGGTGACTCGGCCAGATTTTATAATAAAAAGATAGTGGTTTTTGGAGATAAATTTGAGATGGGAAATGCGATCGGAAAAGACGAGAGAGCTGTAATGGCTGTCAGAGATAAGGGATTCGCGGATAAGATCGAAAAAATGATCGCAGAATAATTACCATCTGTATGGAGGTGGCATATTTGGCTAAAAAACGTGTATATGAATTAGCTAAACAGTTAAATATAAGCAACAAAGAACTTATCGACAAGTTAAAGGACCTTGGCATAGAAGTTAATAACCATATGTCAACTGTTGATGAGGAAAATGCTGCGCTTGTGGAAGAACTTATTATGGGTGAGAAGGAAGAAGCAAAAGAGCCTAAAAAGGCTGAAACAAAGGCAGAAAACAAACCCGGTACAGATAATGCTCCCGAAAAGCGTAAGGAGGCTTCTAAAGAGGCTGCCGGCTTTCAGGAAAGAAACAAAGAAGAAAATAAACCCGCCAAAGAGCATAAAAACGAACAGCCCAAGAATGACAGAAACGATAAGAACAACAAAAACTTCAAGGCTGCAGAAGGCGGATTTGAAAAGAAAAACAAAAATAAGAAAAACAACTGGAACGGCCAGAATGATGCTCAGGGAGACCAGGGCGGAAACTTTGGCGGCAAAAATAAGAAGAACAACAAAAACAACAATAAGAACAACAATAAAAATAATAAGAATTTCAATAAACCCGCACCTGCACCCGCTCCTGAAGTTGTCGAAGAAGACGATGAGATAAAATTCATGGAGATACCCGAGAGCCTTACAGTTAAGGAACTCGCTGAGAAGCTTGGAAAATCAGGTGCTGAAATAGTTAAATGCCTTATGAAAAAAGGCATAATGGCAGCTATCAACCAGAGCGTTGATTTTGATACTGCTGTTTCGGTAGGGGAAGAATATAACGTAATATTTGAGCTTGAAAAGGAAAAAGATATATTTGAGGAAGCATTCAAGCAGGAAGAAGAAGACGAATCAATGCTTGAAAGCAGACCTCCCGTCGTAGTTGTAATGGGACACGTTGACCACGGTAAAACATCTCTCCTTGATGCCATAAGACACAGCCACATAACAAGCAGAGAAGCCGGCGGTATTACTCAGCACATCGGTGCCTATACAGTACAGATAAACGGAAGCCCTATTACATTCCTTGATACACCCGGTCATGAAGCATTCACAGCAATGCGTATGAGAGGTGCTCAGATAACAGATATCGCAGTACTTGTTGTAGCTGCTGACGACGGTGTTATGCCTCAGACAGTTGAAGCTATCAACCATGCTAAGGCTGCGGGAGTTGAAGTTATCGTTGCCATCAACAAGATGGATAAACCTTCAGCAAACCCTGACAGAGTAAAACAGGAGCTTGTTGAATACGGTCTTGTAGCAGAGGACTGGGGCGGAGAGACAATATGTGTTCCCGTTTCAGCGGCTACAAAAGAAGGTATAGATACACTTCTTGAAATGATAATCCTTACAGCCGAAATGAAAGAGCTTAAGGCTAACCCCAATAAGCCTGCAAGAGGAGCTATCATCGAGGCTCAGCTTGATAAAGGAAGAGGACCCGTTGCAACAGTACTTGTACAGGAAGGTACACTTAACATAGGTGACCCCATCGTTGCAGGTGCAGCTTACGGAAGAATCAGAGCCATGATGGACGATAAGGGAAGAAGAGTTAAAAAAGCAGGTCCTTCAAAGCCTGTTGAGATACTTGGTCTTTCAGAAGTTCCTGCTGCCGGAGATACATTCTACGTTGCAGCAAATGAAAAACAGGCTCGTCAGCTTGCGGAATCAGTAGTAGCTAAATCAAGAAAAGATATGCTTAAGGAAACACCTCAGAAAGTATCTCTTGATGACCTGTTTAGCCAGATACAGTCAGGAAATATGAAAGAACTTAACATCGTTGTTAAGGCAGACGTACAGGGTTCTGTTGAGGCTGTTAAGCAGAGTCTTGAAAAACTTTCAAATGAGGAAGTAAGAATAAGAATAATCCATGGCGGTGTTGGTGCCGTAACAGAATCAGACGTTATGCTCGCAACAGCTTCAAACGCCATCATCATTGGATTCAACGTACGTCCTGAACCTTCAGCAAAGGCATTTGCTGATGAGGAAAAGGTAGATATAAGACTTTACAGAGTTATCTACAATGCCATAGAGGATATCACAGCAGCTATGAAAGGTATGCTTGACCCCGTATATGAGGAAAAAGTTATCGGCCATGCTGAAGTGCGTCAGCTTTTCAAGGCATCAGGCGTTGGTACCATCGCAGGAAGCTATATACTGGACGGAAAATTCACAAGAAACGCAAAGGTTCGTCTGCTTCGTGACAACATAGTTGTTTATGAAGGAGAACTTGAATCCCTTAAGAGATTTAAGGACGACGTTAAAGAAGTTAATGCCGGATATGAATGCGGTCTTGTATTTAAAAAGTTCAATGACCTTAAAGAAGGCGATATAGCAGAAGCGTTCATAATGGTTGAAGTGCCCAGATAAAAATCGGCAGGGGATATTATGAAAAGAAACAACAGAATGACCAGAGTTAACGATGAGATAACAAAGGAACTGGCCAATATAATAAGAGGCGAACTTAAAGACCCCAGAATAGGCGTTATGACATCGGTGCTTAGAGTTGAGACCACACAGGATTTAAAATACTGCAAGGTCTATATAAGCGTGCTTGGCAACGATGATGAAAAAGCCGGAGTTATGAAGGGACTTAAAAGCGCTTCAGGATATATAAGACATCTTCTTGCGGAGAGAATAAATCTTCGTATTACACCGGAGCTTATGTTCAAACTTGATGACTCCGTTGAATATGGAAT
The DNA here is from genome assembly GCA_902406135.1 of uncultured Eubacteriales bacterium. GTDB lineage: Bacteria > Bacillota > Clostridia > Lachnospirales > Anaerotignaceae > Metalachnospira. Next base: position 8,802 of record CABPCX010000015.1, on the reverse strand, counting down.
AAGAATGTCAAAACTTATTGAACAGATTAGCTCAGAGCCGCCCGTAGGGGAGGGAGAGCTTTATGAATAACAGCTTTGATGAAATAATCGAAGTTATAGAGGAAAGTAACAGCATAGCCGTTGCGGGACATACAAGTCCCGACGGCGACGCGGTTGCATCCTGCTGTGCCTTGGCCATGGCCCTTGAGAAAAAGGGCAAGAAAGTCAGTGTATTTCTTGAAGACATACCGGAAAAATTCAGTTCCATACCCTATTCGGAAAAAACTTTAAGAAATATTGAAAACGATGATTTTGACCTTTTTATATCCCTTGACTGCGGAGACGAGGCCAGACTTGGGGAGTTTTCAAAACTTATAAAAATGGTTTATACAATAAATATAGACCATCACGCAAGCAATACCTATTTCGGAAAACTGAATTTTGTAGATGCTGACGCTTCATCAACAAGCGAGCTTATATACAGGCTTCTTGATGGCTGGTGCAGTATGGATAAAAATATTGCCTATGCCATATATACAGGAATAATTTTTGATACAGGCTGTTTTAAGCATTCAAGCACAAGCCCCTTTACCATGAAAGCGGCAGGGGAGCTTATGACCTACAATATTCCCTTTACCGAGATACAGGAAAAACTTTTTTATTCACACACTTTTGTTGAAGCAAAGATGCTTGCGGAAGCGGTAAAAAATATGCGCCTTGAATGCGGCGGCAGACTTGCCGTTTCAAAGCTTTCCATTGAAGAAATGGAGAAAAACGGCGGAACTTCCAAGGACGCGGACGCAGTCGTATCCTATGTAAAGAATACCGACGGCGTTGATGCGGCAGTATTTTTCTATGAAAAGAAACCCGGAGAAATAAAGGCCAGTATGCGTTCCAACGAAGCCGTAAACGTATCCGAAATAGCCGTTAAATTTGGCGGCGGCGGCCATGTAAGAGCCAGCGGATGCACACTTTACGGTACGTTTGAAGAAGTAATGCCAAAGGTAGTTGACGAGCTTAAAAAAGCGCTGGAGGTATAAAATTGGACGGTATAATAAACGTATACAAAGAAAAAGGATATACTTCCCATGACGTTGTGGCCATAGTGAGAAAAACTCTCAATATAAAAAAGGTAGGCCACACAGGAACCCTTGACCCGGATGCGGAAGGAGTGCTTCCCGTATGTATAGGCCAGGCTACTAAGCTTGCCGATTATATTATGGCGGAAAGAAAAAGCTACAGAGCTGAAATAACCTTTGGAGCCGAAACCACAACCCAGGACGCATCAGGCGAGGTTGTGGAAAAATTTGATTATGAGTTTAATGAGGAAGCGCTTAGGGAAGCCGTAAAAAGCTTTATAGGAAAGCAGACTCAGCTGCCTCCCATGTATTCTGCCATAAAGGTGAATGGAAAGAAACTCTACGAGCTTGCCCGTGAAGGCAAAGAAATTGAGAGAAAAACAAGAAATATAGAAATTTTTGATATAAAGATAGTTGATATTATGCCTCCTGACAGGGCAATAATAGATGTTGACTGTTCTAAGGGAACCTATATAAGGTCTTTGTGCAGCGATATTGGAAAAAAACTTGGCTGGGGAGCGTATATGTCACAGCTGACAAGGACTGCCAGCGGCAATTTTCATATTGAAGATGCCATAAAGCTTGACGAGCTGAAAAAGATATGTGAAGACGGTAAAGCAGATACCGTAATCATATCGCCCGATAAAGCCCTTGGCGGCTATAAGAAGGCAACAGTAAGCCAGAAAGCTTCAAAGTATCTGTATAACGGCGGAAAAATCTACAGTAGATTTTTTAAGTTTAACGCCGAGCCCAAAGAAAATGAGCTGGTTTTAGGATATGATGAAAAAGGCAGTCTTGTCGGAATTTATACTTTCTTATATGATAAAGACAAAGAAAGCTTTTACATAAAGCCGGTACGTCTTATGTTGTAAGGAGATTTTGCAATGGAACATATAACAAACTGCGAAATTGAACAAAGCCGTCCTACGGCTGTTACGCTGGGGAATTTTGACGGTGTTCATATGGGCCACAGAAAGCTCATTGAGACCGCAAAGGAATACGCTGAAAAAGAAGGCCTCAAATCGGTTGTATTTACTTTCAAGCCTCATCCCATGTTTATTTTCGGCAATAGAGAAAATAACGCTCTTATAATGTCTCCTGAAGAAAAGGAGATTGCCATAAGTAAAATGGGCGTAGACACATATATCGAATATCCCTTTGACAGGGAGTTTGCGTCTATGGCTCCCGAGGACTTTGCCATTGATATAGTGTTCAATAAATTAAAATGCAAAGTGCTTGTTGTAGGATATGACTACAGATTTGGAAGCAAAAACAAGGGAGACTATAAACTCCTTGAGGAACTTGGCAGAAAATACGGCGTAAAGACCATATTCGTACCGAATGTTATTTATGACGGCGAAAGAGTAAGCAGTACAAAGATTAGAGAATGTCTTGTAAACAGAGATGTTGAAACGGCCAACAGACTTCTTACGGAGCCGTATTATATATACGGACGTGTTGCGGAAGGAAAGAAACTTGGCAGACAGCTTGGTTTCCCTACGGTGAATATACTTGCCCACGAGGACAAGCTTTTCCCGCCAAACGGAGTATACGCAACTGCCACGGTCTATGACGGAAATCTTTATTACGGAATGACAAACGTCGGATATAATCCCACTGTCAACGGAAAACATAAGACCGTTGAAACAAATCTGTTTGATTTTGATAAAGTCATATATGGTGAGCCCATACTCACATTCTTTTTCAAATGGCTTAGAGATGAGCGCAAATTTCCAAGCGTTGAAGCACTCAGAGACCGACTTGCCATTGATACGGTAAATGCGGCTGAATACTTTAAGTCTGAAGAGTACAAATATTGGAAAGAAAATTTTGAAAGCGCTTATAAAACTGTTGAAAAGTAAAATAATATATGATATACTTCAAGAGTTGATAAACCCTGGTTCAGCAGACGGAATCTCCAACCGCGGCTTAGCCTTGGGCGATATATAATTTTTTAGGAGGATATTTTAATGAAAGCAACAATCAACAAACAGGAAATTATCGAAAAATACGGAAGAACACCTAACGACACAGGTTCACCTGAAGTTCAGATTGCTCTTTTAACAGCAAGAATCGATCTTCTTACAGAGCATCTTAAAGAGCACAAGAAAGACCACCACTCAAGAAGAGGTCTTTTAAAGATGGTTGGTCAGAGAAGAGGCTTACTTGCATACCTTAAAGATAAGGATATCGAAAGATACCGTGCTATCATCAGTGAGTTAGGCTTAAGAAAGTAATTTTGATTTTTAATATTATTTACTCTCTTAAGAAAACAGGTTTTGCCTTGCGCCTTTGACGCATATCACAAACATTAAGATCCGGGCATACGGTTTCCTGTATGGCCGGATTTCTTTTAATTTTTTAAATTATGTCAACCCGAAGATGGATGTACTCACATAAATTATGACACCATAGAAATGCCGCCGAGGCTTCGACAGTATTTTTATGGTGTTACGGATAACACATCAGGGTTTATGTGAGTTACACAATATCTTCAAAAATAAATAAAAAAGGAGATTAATTATGTACAGAACATACTCTATGGAACTGGCCGGACGTAAGCTTTCCGTTGAAATCGGAAGAGTAGCCGAACAGGCAAACGGCGCTGCCCTTGTATTCTATGGCGATACTGTAGTACTTGTAACAGCAACAGCTTCCGACAAACCCAGAGACGGCATCGACTTCTTCCCTCTTTCAATCGATTATGAGGAAAGACTTTATTCAGTTGGAAAAATCCCCGGAGGATTCATAAAGAGAGAGGGCAGACCCAGTGAAAAGGCTATACTTACATCAAGATGTATAGACAGACCCCTTCGTCCTCTTTTCCCCAAGGATTACAGAAATGACGTTGCAATTGTAGCAACAGTTATGTCAGTTGACCAGGACTGCTCACCTGAAATGATTGCTTCATCAATTGCCCTTATCATATCCGATATACCTTTTGTTGACACAATGTCATCCGTATCTATCGGTTACTGTGACGGCGAACTCGTAGTTAACCCCACAGCAGCTCAGAGAGAAATCAGCAGACTTAACCTTACTGTTTCATCAACAAAGGATAAGGTAATGATGATTGAAGCGGGCGCCGATGAAATTCCCGATGACCTTATGCTTGATGCCATCAAACTTGCTCATAAGGTAAATGGCGAAGTTATCGATTTCATTAATGAAATCCATGAAAAAGAAGGCAAACCCCTTCAGGAATATACAGAGCATGTTATTCCCGAAGATGTTTATAAACTCATTTCCGAGTATATAACAGATGAAGCTATGGAAGTTGCTGTTTATAAAGAACTTAAACAGGAAAGAGACCAGGCTATCAGAGAAATAACAGAAAAGGTAAATGAAGAACTTACTGATGCAATAGCAGTTCTTGTTGATGAAGATACAGATATTCCTGCACTCATTGATGAGACTATCTATAAATTTGAAAAGATGACTGTAAGAAGAATGATCTTAAGAGAGCACAAACGTCCCGACGGACGTGGTCTTGAGGAAATCAGACCCCTTGCTGCTGAAGTAGACATTCTTCCCAGAACTCACGGTTCAGCCCTCTTCACAAGAGGACAGACTCAGGCTCTTACAGTTACAACACTCGGAGCTATGAGTGAAATCCAGAGACTTGACGGTCTTGATACTTCAGAAGTATCAAAGAGATATATTCACCACTACAATATGCCCGGATACTCAACAGGTGAAGCTAAGACTTCAAGAGGTCCCGGAAGACGTGAAATCGGACATGGTGCCCTTGCGGAAAAGGCTCTCCTTCCTGTTATCCCCAGTGAAGAAGAATTCCCTTACGCAATCAGACTTGTATCAGATATTATGAGCTCAAACGGTTCAACATCTCAGGCAAGTATCTGCGGAAGCACACTTTCACTTATGGCAGCAGGTGTTCCCATCAAACGTCCTGTAGCAGGTATTTCAGTTGGTCTTGTAACAGGCGATAACGATGATGATTACGTTATGCTTACAGACATCCAGGGTCTTGAGGACTTCTTCGGAGATATGGACTTCAAGGTTGCAGGTACAAAGGAAGGTATCACAGCTATCCAGATGGATATGAAGATCCATGGTCTTACATTCAAGATTATTGAAGACGCCATTGCTCAGACACACAGAGCAAGAAACTATATCATTGACGAGGTAATGCTTAAGGCTATACCTGAACCAAGAAAAGAACTTTCACCTTATGCACCTAAGATGGCTACAATGACTATCGACGTTGAGAAGATAGCTGAAGTTATCGGAGCAAGAGGAAAGGTTATCAAGAAGATTATCGAGGAAAGCCAGTGCGAAATCGATACTGAAGATGATGGAAGAATATTCATCAAAGGTACAGATATGGCAAATATCCAGAAAGCAATGGATATGATAAACCTTATCGTACTTGAGCCTGAAACAGGAAAGACTTATAACGGAACAATAACAAGACTTATGACATTCGGTGCATTTGTTGAGATTGCTCCCGGAAAAGAAGGTCTTATCCACATTTCAAAACTTGCTGAAAAGAGAACAGCTAAGGTTGAAGATGTAGTTAACGTAGGCGACAAAGTAAGAGTTAAACTCCTTGAAATTGACGACCACGGCAGACTTAACTTCTCAATTAAAGATGCTGATAAATAATTAAAAACATTAAAGGCACGCTTAGGCGTGCCTTTTGTATTGGGTGGAAAAGGGGAAGAAGAAACTTGGACTTTATTTTGATTTATTATGAGATATATGTTTTGTCGAAACAAGTCGAATTACTTCTGTATACAGAAATTTGCGAGTAATATGAATAGATATAAAGTCGGGTCAATAGCTCTGTTCGTTTAACTCGTCTCGCTCACAAAAGCTCTCGATCCATCGGAACTCATAGAATTTCGCGCTCCCTTAAAACGCTGTTCGAAATCGGCGTATTACTCACAAAAGTTCGTACTGCTAGTATCTCACGGAATCTCACTGCTGTACTCTGTTCGAAATCGGCGTGCTGTTTCACTGCCGCTCGCATCACTTGTATCTCACAGAAAGTCGCTCTCCCTTAAAACTCCGTTCGATATGGGCGCATTACTCACAAAGGTTCGTACTGCTGGTATCTCACGGAATCTCACTTTCCCTTCATCCGCCACCGGCGGCGGTCAAGTTCGATTCTGCCGCAGGCAGCGGTCGAGCTTATTTCTCCCACAAGCAGCGGTCGGGTCAATAGCTCCGTTCAAAATCGGCGTGATTCATCGCAAAAAGCTCGAATCACTAGTTTTTCACGGAATTTCGCGCTCCCTTTATCCGCCACTGGCGGCGGTTGCGCTCAATAACTCCGTTCAAAATCGGCGTGATTCATCGCAAAAAGCTCGAATCACTAGTTTTTCACGGAATTTCGCGCTCCCTTTATCCGCCACTGGCGGCGGTTGCGCTCAATAACTCCGTTCAAAATCGGCGTGATTCATCGCAAAAAGCTCGAATCACTAGTTTTTCACGGAATTTCGTCCTCCCTTCATCCGCCACTGGCGGTGGTCGCGCTCAATTCATACTAGATTAATATGAAATGTTGCGAAAAATATTGAGTATACGGGTTTTATGTGATATACTTAAATATACTGTGGATATATGTCCACCATTAATATTTTAAGGTGGTTTGAAAATTGTCTGAAAGAAATATCGTACATGACGAAGAACTTGAAATGCAGAAAGAAGCTATGAGTAAAATCAGAGCCATAAATGACAAATACACGGAAGAGACAGGAAGAAAAAAGAAATATTTCATTTTTACTACCGGATGCCAGATGAATGCCCATGATTCTGAAAAGCTTTCATATATGCTTACTGATATGGGATATGAGCATACCGAAAATGAGAATGAGGCTGACTTTATTCTTTATAACACCTGCTGTATAAGGGAAAATGCCGAAGAAAAAGTATACGGCAGACTTGGATATCTCAAATACTACAAAGAGAAAAATCCCGATATAAAAATAGCCCTTTGCGGATGTATGATGCAGCAGGAAAGTGTGCTTAAAAAGATAAAGAAGTCATACAGAAATGTTGATATAGTATTTGGAACATTCAACATATATAAACTGCCTACGCTTATGCTTACCAATATGGAAACAGGCGATACTATCTATGATATATGGCAGGAACACGGCGAGATAATGGAAGATTTCAGAAGCATAAGAAAGATACCGTTTAAAGCCAGTGTAAACATAATGTATGGCTGCAACAATTTTTGCAGTTACTGTATAGTTCCCTATGTAAGGGGAAGAGAAAGAAGCAGAGAAGCCGAAGACATATTAAACGAAATAAGAGGTCTCGCAAAAGAAGGAGTAAAGGAAATAATGCTCCTTGGCCAGAATGTCAACAGCTATGGAAAGACCCTTGAAAAACCGGTAACCTTTGCTGAACTTCTCAGAATGATAAATGAGATAGACGGAATCGAGAGAATAAGATTTATGACATCTCATCCTAAGGACCTTTCCGATGAACTTATCGAGGCAATGAGAGACTGTGACAAGGTATGCAATTACCTTCATCTTCCCGTGCAGTCAGGAAGCACAGCCATACTTGATAAGATGAACAGAAGATATACAAAGGAAAAATACCTTGAACTTGTTGATAAAATAAGAAAGGAAATTCCGGATATACTTATAAGTACCGATATAATCGTGGGATTCCCCGGTGAAACAGAAGAAGATTTCCAGGAAACCCTTGATGTTGTTGACAAGGTAGGATATTCAACTGCATTTACGTTTTTATATTCAAAAAGAACAGGTACTCCCGCTGCTGTAATGGAAAATCAGATAGATGAGGAGACTGCAAAGGAAAGATTCAACAGACTTCTTGAGCATGTTAATGCCGGAGTAGAAAAAATAAGTGAAAGTCTTGTTGGAACAGTTGAAAACGTACTTGTTGAGGAAGTAAACAGACAGGACTCCAAAATGGTTACAGGAAGAACAGAAAGAAATTCACTGGTACATTTTGAGGGCTCAGAAGAGTTAATAGGACAGGTTATACCTGTTAAAATAATACAAAATAAAATATTCTATTTAATAGGAGAAAGGATGTAATAATAATGGTAGAACAGACAGCTAGAAAATTAGCAGAGGAACTTATAAATTCTGAATACGGACAGGCTTTCAAAGTTGCTAAAAAAGCATATGATGAAGATTTAGTTGCACAGCAGATGGTTCAGGAGTATGTAAACAAACAGAATGCATTCCAGGACAGACTTGTTCAGGGAACAGTAACAGATGAAGAAAAAGACGCATTCTATGATGAAATAAACAAGCTCAACAACGACATAAGAAACCACGGAACATCAGGCGCTCTTTACAAAGCTGAAAGCGATTTCAACGAATACATTCAGAGCATCTACAACATCATTATGACAGCTGTTCAGAACTCACTTACACCTGAAAATGCTGGCGGATGCGGCGGCGGATGTTCAACATGCAGCGGATGCCACTAATAAGTTTTGACTGGCAGAGAATTTTTAAGTAACGTAAACGACGTTTAAGAGGGGATAAAAATGGCGAAAGTAACACCGATGATGGAGCAGTATTTTGAAATAAAAAATAGATATAGACATTGTCTGCTGTTTTTCCGATTAGGCGACTTTTACGAATTATTTTTTGACGATGCGGTAATAGGCTCCAGGGTACTTGGACTTACTCTTACGGGAAAAGACTGGGGCCAGCCGGAGAGGGCACCCATGTGTGGTGTCCCTTTCCATTCCGCTGACAGTTATATAGATAAACTCGTTCAAAGC
>CABPCX010000014.1 GCA_902406135.1 uncultured Eubacteriales bacterium | reverse complement strand
TACAATGGAACAGATCGGTGAAATCCAGGTATGTAACTGGGATACAGAGCTCGCTCAGAGAGCTATGGAATCACTCCTTGCTGCAAACGAAGGCAAAATCGAGCTTGTTATAGCTAACAACGACGGTATGGCTATCGGATGTATCGCAGCTCTTTCAAACATTGGATACAATGTTGAAGGCGGAGACAAATTCATCCCCGTAATCGGTGTTGACGCTACAGACGCAGCTAAAGACGCTATCGCAAAAGGCACAATGAGTGCAACAGTCCTTCAGGACGGTGACGCTATGGGTAACGCAGTTGCTACAGCAGCTCTCAACGCAGCAGCAGGCGAAGACTTCCTTGCTGGCACAGACTACACACTTGATGAAACTGGTGTAGCTGTTCGTATTCCTTACGCTCCTTACACAGCTGAATAATTGTGGCTGTAAATTATAATTGATATTGCTGGCGCAGCGGATTTATCCGCTGTGCCTTTAATAATAATACTTGGGTATTATACATTAAGATTCTTGTTATTAAATGTTTAGGAAGTGTGGTGGTTTCGGTGGCAGGCAGCGAATATGTACTTGAAATGATAGACATCGAAAAACAGTTCCCTGGGGTAAAGGCGCTTGACCATGCTCAGTTGAAATTAAGACCCGGTACAGTGCATGCACTTATGGGTGAAAACGGAGCGGGTAAGTCAACGCTTATGAAGTGTTTATTTGGTGTATATAAAGAAGATGCTGGAAAAATTCTTATTGATGGAAAAGAGACTCACTTTGCCGGACCGAAGAATGCGCTTGATAACGGTGTGGCAATGGTACATCAGGAACTCAATCAGGTGCTTAAACGCAGTGTAATGGAGAATATATGGCTTGGTCGTTTTCCTAAGAAAATGGGTCTTGTAAGCCATCAGCAGATGTATGAAAAAACTAAGGCTGTATTTAAAGAACTTGATATTCCGGTAGATCCCAAAACGATCATCGGAAAGCTCTCAGTCAGCCAGAGACAGATGGTAGAGATCGCCAAGGCGGTTTCTTATAATGCGAAAATAGTTGTTCTTGACGAACCTACTTCATCGCTTACAGAAGAAGAAGTAGAGCACTTATTTAAGATTATGAATAAGCTGCGTGATAATGGCGTAGCACTTGTTTATATCAGTCATAAAATGGAAGAAATTCTTCGTATTTCAGACGAAGTTACAATAATGCGAGACGGAAAATGGGTTGCGACCGAACATGCAAGGGATCTTACAACAGATAAGATCATAAAACTTATGGTAGGCCGTGATCTTACAAACAGATTCCCTCCTAAAACAAACGTACCCGGCGAAGTAATGCTCGAGGTAAAAAATCTGACAGGAAAATATATGCCTTCATGTATAGATGTCAGCTTTGAACTGAGAAAGGGCGAAATACTTGGTATAGCCGGACTTGTAGGAAGCAGACGAACGGAACTGCTTGAGACTATATTCGGTATATCTCACAGAGCCAGCGGAGAGGTCATTCTTAACGGCAAGACCGTGGATAATAAGGACAGCCGTATGGCTATTAAAAACGGATTTGCGCTTCTTACGGAAGAAAGACGTGCAACGGGAATCTTCCCCGTTATGAATATATCTTTCAACTCAATAATAGCCAACATTAAATCCTATAAAAAACATGTCCTTCTTTCAGGCAAGGATATGACAAAGGATACAGGATGGGTAATTGACAGTATGCATGTAAAGACTCCTTCACAGAGAACGCAGATACGTTCACTCTCAGGAGGAAACCAGCAGAAAGTTATATTCGGAAGATGGCTTCTTACGGCTCCTGAAGTACTGCTTCTTGACGAGCCTACAAGGGGTATCGACGTAGGCGCTAAATATGAAATATACCAGCTTATAATCGACCTGGCAAACCAGGGCAAGGGCGTAATTATGGTATCCAGTGAAATGCCCGAACTGCTTGGTATATGTAATAGGATAGCCGTTATGTCAAACGGTCATCTTGCCGGAATACTTGATGGGGAAACTGCTACACAGGAAGATATCATGCGCCTTGCGGCCATGTATATTTAAGGAGGGTAATTTATGGCTTCAGCAGCAAAGGAAAAAAAGTCAGCAAAGGAACTGCTGCTTGATTATGCCCTTTACATAATACTTGTTATTATGATTATCGGCGTAATCATTGCAGATCCTACCTTTGTATCAGCAAATAACTTTTGGAAAATTTTAGCTCAGGCATCAACCAGAGGAATTATGGCTCTTGGTGTTGCCGGACTTATCGTACTGGCAGGAACAGACCTTTCTGCAGGACGTATTCTCGGATGCGGTGCCGCAATATCGGCTTCACTCTTACAGAGCGTTACATACGCATCAAGAATGTATCCTCAGATTACAGAGCCTCTTCCGCTTTTTGTACCTCTTATTATATCAATAATCGTATGTGTTGCATTCAGCCTTCTTAACGGCTTTGGTGTTGCTAAACTCCATATGCACGCATTCATCATTTCACTGGGCACACAGCTTATTGCCTATGGTGCTCTCTGTCTTTATATCGACAGCCAGAAAGGCGGAGCTCAGCCCCTCGCTACTCTTGACCAGAACTACATAGATTTTGTAAACGGCCATGTGGGACCTATACCCCACCTTGTAATATTCTTTGCTATTATAGCCGTTATTATGTGGATAGTATGGAACAAGACAACACTTGGTAAGAATATGTTTGCCATCGGCGGAAACAAAGAAGCTGCTGCCGTATCAGGCGTTAACGTAACAAAGAGCATTATGCTCATCTACGTTGTTGCAGGTATCCTTTACGGTATCGCTGCTTTCCTTGAGGCAGGACGTGTTCAGTCTGTTACAACTAATACCGGTCTTAACTACGAGCTTGACGCCATGAGCGGCTGCGTTATCGGAGGCGTTTCATTCAGCGGTGGTGTAGGAACAATCGGCGGTATAATTATAGGTATCATAACTCTTCAGGTTATCAACTATAGCCTTTACTATCTGCAGATAAATCCTTATCTTCAGGACATAATCAAGGGTGTAATAATCATACTTGCCGTTGCCATCGACGTTCGTAAGTATCTTGCTAAGAAGTAATAATTATAATAGAATATTCCTGTAAGAATATTCTTGATGAAATAACTTCCCCGTCGGAATATTCCAGATTCCGGCGGGGTTTTTTAAGGAGAAAAAAATGGAAGAAAACAGACTTACGGAAGAAGAACTCGCAGCCAAAGCGGCGGAACTGGAAGAAAGAGAACGAGAAATAGAATTGAAGGAGAAAAAGCTCAATACCATCGACGAAAAGGTTGTCGGTATGAAAGAAAGCATATATTCTCATATCAATGTTTCCGTTAAAACCATGGATAAAGTCATAATAGTGCTGTCGGTCATATTAGTGGCCGCCATAGTGATAGGTTTAGTTACGAGATAACAGGAGGAAAATATGTATACAGTAAGCGATAAAAGGCTTGGCGAGGTATATCCCGGATTTTCTGTAAAAGCGGACTTTTACAGAAGCAGAATAGATACGGTGCTTATGGGATATAAGGAAACCTTTGGAGGAGACAGCCCCAGGATATTTACTGCTCCGGGCAGAACCGAAATAGGCGGAAATCATACGGACCATCAGCATGGCTGTGTCCTTGCGGCGGCTGTGGATTTAGACATACTTGCGGCGGCAGAGGAAAACGACAGTAACAAAATACGAATACTTTCCGACGGATATGATATGGTTGAAATAGACCTTTCATCTCTGGAAGCCGTAGAAGACGAAAAGAATACTTCCGCTTCACTCATACGAGGCGTAGCGGCTAAAATAACGGAAATGGGCTATGAGGTAAAGGGTTTTGATTCATTTATGATATCAAACGTGCTTAAGGGAAGCGGACTTTCTTCATCGGCGGCCTTTGAGGTTATGATAGGAGTTATAATAAACGGCCTTTTCTGCAACGGAGAAATTGACCCCGTAAAAATAGCCGTAATAGGCCAGTATGCGGAAAACGTATACTTTGGAAAGCCCAGCGGACTTATGGACCAGACGGCATCTTCCGTTGGAGGAATCGTTGCCATTGACTTTGAAAATACGGAAAATCCCGTAGTCAGAAAACTGGACTTTGACTTTACCAAAACAGGATATTCCCTCTGTATAATAGATTCCGGCGCAGACCACGCTGACCTGACAGGCGAATATGCGGCCATACCCGCTGAGATGAAAAAGGCGGCCAATGCCGTAGGAAAAGAATTTTTGAGAGAAACAACCATGGACGAAATCTTTGCCCATATGCCTGAAGTAAGAAAGGCAGCAGGAGACAGGGGAGTATTAAGGACAATACATTTCCTCCGTGATAATAAGAGGGCTCAGGATGAAGCAAAGCTCCTTGAAAACGGGGATTTCGACGGATTTTTGAATATAATTAAAGAGTCGGGATATTCCAGCTTTATGTATTTGCAGAATGTTACGGTATGCGGAAGCAGTGAACATCAGGAAGTTGCCTATGCCCTTGCTATGTGCGACCTGCTCCTTGACGGACGCGGAGCATTCCGTGTGCACGGCGGCGGATTTGCGGGAACGGTGCAGGCATTTGTTCCCAACGATATGCTGGCAAAGTTTAAGGAAGGAATAGAAAAAACCATTGGAAAAGGCAGCTGCCATGTGCTTTCTATCAGAAATACAGGCGGAGCCGAGTTAACAGAAAGAGAGTGATAAATATGACAGTTTTGGTTCTTGGAGGAGCCGGATATATAGGTTCTCATACAGTTAAGGCTCTTTGTGATGAAGGTACAGATGTTGTAGTTGCTGACAGCCTTGTTACAGGCTATGAAAAAGCCATTGACAGCAGAGCAAGATTTTATAAGGGTGACTTAAAGGACAGAGCGTTTCTTGATGACCTTTTCAGCCGTGAGAAGATAGACGCTGTAATCCACTTTGCGGCCTTTTCCCTTGTTGGAGAGAGTGTAACTAACCCTCTTAAGTATTATGATAATAACCTTTGCGGCACAAAGGTTCTTTTAGACAGTATGGTAGCCAACGGAGTGGATAAAATAGTATTCTCATCAACGGCAGCTACCTATGGAGAGCCCGAAAGAGTTCCCATAATGGAAACAGATAAAACAGAGCCCACAAACCCCTATGGCGAGACAAAGCTTGCCATGGAAAAGATGTTTAAGTGGACAGCAGCAGCCCATGGTCTCAGATATGTTTCATTGAGATATTTCAATGCCTGCGGAGCCGATGAAAGCGGAATGATAGGAGAGGCCCATAATCCAGAAAGCCACCTTATACCTCTTATCCTTGAGGTGCCCAACGGAAAACGTGACCATGTAGGTATTTTCGGAACAGACTATCCTACACCCGACGGAACATGCATAAGAGACTATATCCATGTTACTGACCTGGCACAGGCCCATATACTTGCCGTAAAATATCTTATGAACGGCGGAAAGAGCGATATATTCAACCTTGGAAACGGTGTCGGATTCTCCGTAAGAGAAGTTATCGAGACTGCAAGAAAGGTTACAGGCCACCCCATACCCGCTGAGGAAACACCAAGAAGGGCAGGAGACCCGGCACAGCTCATAGCTTCAAGCGCAAAGGCTAAGGAAATACTTGGATGGAAGCCCTGCCATGATTCACTGGAGGAAATAATTGCTTCGGCATGGAACTGGCACAAAAATCATCCTAACGGATACGAAGAATAAGGGAGTTATATATATGAACATAAATGAAGCTGTAAAGGGCATTGCCCTTTACGGATTAAAAAACGAGCTGATTTCCGAAGAAGATATGGTGTTTGTCATAAACAGGATACTTGAGGCCATAGGACAGGATTCATTTGAGGACTGTGAGCCTGAGGCAGATGCACCTTTAGAGGATATGTTAAAGGTGCTCCTTGATAAAGCTGTAGAAAACGGAGTTATCGAAGACGGCCAGACCGAAAGGGACCTGCTTGATACAAAAATCATGGGAACAATGGTACCTTTCCCCAGGGATATTATAAATAAGTTCTGGGTGAAATATATGACAGGTCCAAAGGAAGCTACGGACTGGTATTATAAATTTTCCCAGGATACGGACTATATAAGAAGATACCGTATCAAAAAGGATATGAAGTGGGAGACCGAGACAGAGTACGGCACTCTGGATATAACAATAAATCTTTCAAAGCCCGAAAAGGACCCCAAGGCCATAGCTGCGGCAAAGAATGCGCCCCAGTCGGGATATCCTAAATGCCAGCTCTGCGCGGAAAATGAAGGATATGCGGGAAGACTTAACCACCCTGCCAGACAAAATCACAGAATAATACCCATCAACATAGCTGACAGCCAGTGGTTTTTCCAGTACAGCCCCTATGTGTATTACAATGAGCACTGTATTGCCTTTAACGGCCAGCATATACCCATGAAAATAGACAGGGAAGCATTCAGAAAGATGTTTGATTTCATAAAAATATTCCCTCACTATTTTATCGGAAGCAATGCCGACCTGCCCATAGTGGGAGGCTCTATACTTTCCCACGACCATTTCCAGGGGGGAAACTATAAGTTTGCCATGGAAAAGGCAACCGTTGAAAAAAGAATAAAGTTTGACGGATATGATGATATAGAGGCGGGCATTGTAAAATGGCCCATGTCCGTAATAAGAATATGGGGCAAAGACAGTGACAGGCTTATAGAGCTGGCTGATTTCATTCTTGGCAAGTGGAGAGCCTATACCGATGAAAAGGCATTTATTTTTGCCGAGACCGACGGAGAGCCCCACAATACAATTACACCCATAGCCAGAATGAGAGACGGACTTTTTGAGCTTGACCTTGTACTTAGAAACAATATAACCACAGAGGAAAGACCTCTCGGAGTATATCATCCCAACCCTGAGCTTCATCATATAAAGAAGGAGAATATCGGCCTTATCGAAGTAATGGGCCTTGCCGTGCTTCCTTCCAGACTTAAGAAGGAACTTATGGAGCTGGAAAGCGCCATAATAACGGGAAAAGACCTGAGGGAAAACGAGCTTACGGCAAAACACGCCGACTGGGCAGAAAAGTTTTTGGCAAAATATGATGACGTAAATATAAGCAATATAGATGAAATAGTTAAAAAAGAAACCGGACTTGTATTCCTTGAAGTATTGAAAGACGCCGGAGTATATAAGAGAAACAATGACGGAGCGGAAGCGTTTATGAGATTTATCAGGGAGTGCGGCGGAAATGAAAACTGATGTAAGACTGTTTGGTATTTCCTCAGGGAAAGAGGAAGTATACGAATATATAATGGAAAATGACTGGGGAATGAAAGTATCCGTTATTTCCTATGGCGCGGCTGTAAGGAGCATAGTCCTGCCCGACGGAAGGGACATAGTCCTGGGCTTTGACAGCATCGAAGACTATGAAAAGCACGACAAGTATATGGGTGCCGTTGTCGGCAGATGCGCCAACAGAATAAGCAAGGGCAGATTTCTGCTGGGCGGCAAAATATATAACCTTGCAGTAAATAACGGACCCAACCATCTCCACGGCGGATTATGCGGCTTTGACAAAAAAGTATGGAAGGGCGGATTCAAGGATAACAGTGTAGAATTTACACTTTTCTCTCCCGATATGGAAGAGGGCTATCCCGGAAATCTGAGCATAAGGGTAAGATATACCCTCAAGGAAGACGGCAGGCTGGAAATAGAGTATTTTGCGTTAAGTGACAAAGATACAGTTGTCAACATAACAAACCATACATACTTTAATTTGTCAGGCAAAGGCACCATAGAAGACCATTTGATGAAAATATACGCCGACAGCTATACGGAAATAGACGAAAACGGCTGTTCAAACGGCAGGGTCTCTAAGGGAGAGGGTACGCCTTTGGATTTCAGAAGCGAAAAGAAGATAGGCAGAGATATAGATTCTGATTTTGAGCAGATAAAATTTGCCTCAGGCTACGACCATAACTATATACTCAAGACAAAACACAGCGACGAGCTTGTGGAGGCTGCGGAAGTAAGTGCGGACGGAGTATATCTTGAAGTGCTGACTACACAGCCGGGAGTACATTTCTATTCGGGAAATTTCCTTGACGGGGAAGTGCCCGGCAAGGGCGGAAAAGCCTATGAAAAGAGAAGCGGTTTTGCTCTGGAAACCCAGGACTGGCCCGATGCGGTCAATAACAGGGATTTCCCTTCGGTTATCTTGAAAAAAGGCGAAGAATACAGAAGAAAAACCGTATGGAAAATAAGATTTTAATAAAAGCACGGACTTGGGTCCGTGCTTTTTTTCTGTATGTACTGCTGACAGAGGGGACTTATAGGCATTGGCGTTTTCCCTTGCTGACGGTACACGGTTTCTGCCATATGGTAAAAGGCGGGTATAAAAAATGCCCCAAAGACCTGCCGGTGTCATAGCGGGGCATAAAAAAACCGTCCCAATGGGACGGTTATATCAGTTTTTGGCTTTAAAATATGTGGCAAAGTAAAATACTGCCGCTATCAGTACCATGGTAGCTCCTGCCGCCGTATCTGCGTAAAAGGATATTATAAGTCCGGCAATACCGCAGAACATGGATATGACGGTGGAGAAAATAAGATACTGTCTGGAATTTTTTGAAATGTTTCTTGCGGCCGCCGCAGGAAGGATAAGCAGAGAATTTATGGTAAGAATACCTATCTGCTTTATGGACAGCATTACCGCCGCAGCCAGTATTACTACAAATATATTTTCCACAAGGGCGTTTTTAACACCTCGGCTTGAAGAAAGGGAGGGATTGACGCTCAAAAGAAGAAGTTTGTTATATATGAAATACCATATAACATAAACAACGACGAGCACCACAGCCAGCACCTTTATATAGGAAGGTGAGACTGTAAGTATGTCGCCTATAAGATAGGTGGAATATTTGGCAAATCCTCCGCTTTTGGAAAGTATGACTATGCCAAGGGCTATGGAAGCCGATGAAAACACGCTTATTACCGTATCCGAAGATGCCTTTGTACTGCTCTTTACCTTTCTTATGCCAAGACCGAAAAGAATACCGAAAAACAGCATACATATAATGGGATTTCCTATGCCGAGGATAACTCCTATGGCTATGCCTGTCAGGGCGCTGTGTCCGAGGGCATCGGAAAAGAATGCCATTTTGTTGTTGACGGCCATGGTGCCCAGCATACCGAAAAGGGGCGTAAGAAGGATAACGGCCAAAAGGGCGTTTTTCATAAAATCAAACTGAGCAAAAGTAAAGGGCAGGACGGTTTCAATTATGTTATATATCAAGGTCATCGTTTCCCGCCTCCTTTAATGTGTAGCCGAATATATCCACAAATGCCTTTGTCTTATATACCTCATCGGGTGAACCTTGGGCTATTACCGTTTTATCCATAAGTACTATCCTGTCGGCGTAGCTTTTTATAAGGCTCAAATCATGGGATACGAGAAGTATGGCCATATGGTACTTATGCCTGAGCTCGGATACCTTTTTATAGAACATATCCAGACCGTTTATATCCACACCCGATACGGGTTCGTCCAGTATGAGCAGGTCAGGCAGGGGGTCTATGGCCATGGCAAGGAGCACCCTCTGAAGTTCTCCTCCCGAAAGGTCGCCTATGGGTCTGTCGATTATATGGGATATGCTGAAATCCTCAAGTCTTTCAAGGATTTTTGCGCGCATCTGTTTTTTATGCCCCAGCCATACGGGTCTGGAAGTTACGGCCGCCGCCATAAAATCCAAAACGGATACGGGTGAACTTTTATCAAAGGCAAGCTGCTGGGGAACGTATCCCGTTGTCAGCTTTTTGATTTTTCCGTCTTCGTGGTCAAGATAAGTTATTTTTCCTGTATGGGGACGCTCGCCAAGGAGGGCCTTTATAAGGGTAGTCTTTCCGGAGCCGTTTTTGCCTATAAGAGCGGTTAATTCTCCGCAGTGAAATTCCATATTTACATCATGTATTATTGGCTCCTGGCCGTCATATACTGCCAGATTTTCTATATTTACACGGCACAGGCCGCAGTTATTATGGGCGCTCATTGATTTACACTTCCTTTTAATATACGGGCATTTTCATTAAGTGCCTCTGCATAGCTTTCAGGAGAAAAGTCTCCCGTAAGTACAGGGTCAAGGACTATGACTTTGGCATCTGTTTCTCTGGCTACGGTATCGGCGATGGCCTTGGAGGCATCATCGGCAGCTATGAGCAGAGAAATATTTTCTTCCTTTACGGTTGTGATTATTTCAGCCATTTCCTTTGCTGACGGTGTCTGATTTTCGTCCATCTCCACACAGAGCCTTACATCAAGACCGTATGAAAGATTAAGGTAGGCAAAAGCTTCATTAAATATACATACTTTCATACCGTTTCCGTCAAAGGTCTCTATGTCATTAAGGCTTTCTATAAAGCTGTCAGTATTTCTTCTGAATTCATCGGCCTTATCCGGGCACACTTCGCTGAGGGCTTCGCATATATTTTCGGCCTGTACGGCGGCGTTTTGGGGAAGTATCCAAAAATGCGAGTTTTCCTCGTGATTGTGGGAGTGCTCATCTTCTCCTTCTTCCTCGTGGTCATGGCCGTCGTTTTCAAGGGAAACGGTGCCCTTTGAAGTATCAACTATATTTAACTGAGGGAAAAGCTCCAGAGCGTTATCAAGAAAACTTTCCATACCGCCGCCGTTTATAAGGAATATATCGGTGGTGTCCAGCTTTTTCATATCGCCGGTCGAAAGCTGATAGTCGTGGAGACATCCCGTCTGAGGCTGGGCCATATTTTGCAGATTTATGCCCTCGGTATCTCCGATAACGTTTTCAGCTAATATATATATAGGATAAAATGATGCCGTAACATTGATTTCGGAATCTTCGGTCTTTTGGGCTTCTCCGCAGGAGACCATAAGGACTGACGAAAGCATTACGGCTATAACAAATAAAAATTTTTTCATTTATAAAACCTCTGTTTGATATAAATGCAAATGATTTGCGTTTGACAAGGGATATTATAAATGAATAAAAGCTTTAATGTCAATGTTTTTGTTGCGGAGTCAATGTTTCTGTGATATATTCATAAAATATAAATTATTGAAAGGGAGTGCTTTTTGTGAGATACAGATATGAAACAAAGGGAACATGTTCAAAACTTATTGAGTTTACAGTTGAAGACGGCGTTGTAAAAGACGTAAAATACACAGGCGGATGCAGCGGCAACCTTCAGGGCATAGCAAAGCTCGTTGACGGAATGAAGGTTGAGGACGTTATCGAAAAGCTTAAGGGCATTGGCTGCGGAATGAAATCCACAAGCTGTCCCGACCAGCTTTCAAGGGCTCTTTCAGAGGTAATTGCTAAAGAAAAATAATTTTAAAGCGGTTATTTCCTTTAAGTATGCATAATAGAACAAAAATATGATTAAAATTGTTGACAAAGCACCCTGCGTGTGCTAACATCGATATGATTGGCATAGGTATGCTTAATTTAGTATGCCCTTTTGCCGGCTAATTTAATAACAGGAGGTGGAAGTTGTGAGAACAAGAATTACCTTAGCATGTACAGAATGCAAACAGAGAAACTACAGTACTACAAAGGACAAGAAGGTTCAGCCTGACAGAATCGAAATGAAGAAGTACTGCAAATTCTGCAAAACACACACACTCCATAAAGAAACAAAATAAGATCCGAAGGGAGTGAAACCGATGGAAGAACTTAAAAACACAAACCCAAATGAAAAAAACGAAGTAAAAAAAGAGTCTTCTAAGAAAGCTAAACCCGCAAATGAAAAAAAGGGTCTTTCAGCGAAACTTGCTGACTGCAGGGCAGAGGCTAAAAAGATCATCTGGCCTAATCGTGAGACAGTAAGAAAGAATACTATTACAGTTATTTTTACATCTCTGATAATCGGTGCTATTATTTTTGGAATGGATACTGTATATACGACAGTTATGAACTTAGTTATTGGCCTTATGGCTTGATTGAAGAAGGATGATTGCTATGTCAGAAGAAATGAATAAATCAGCGGAATCTGAAAGCAGATGGTATGTAGTTCATACCTATTCCGGCTATGAAAACAAAGTAAAAGCCAATATAGAAAAGATCGTTGAAAACCGCGGTATGCAGGACCAGATCCACGAAGTGAGCGTTCCGGTACAGGACGTTGTCGAGGTTAAAAACGGACAGAAGAAAACTGTTCAGAGAAAAATCTTCCCCGGTTATGTCCTTATCAAAATGTTTATGAACGAGGATACTTGGTACGTTGTAAGAAATACAAGGGGCGTTACAAGCTTTGTAGGCCCTGAGAGCAAACCCGTTCCCCTTACTCCCGAAGAAGTAAGAATGATGGGAATTGAGACGGTTGCTGAAAACTTTGATATGGAAGTCGGAGATACGGTTAAGGTTGCCTACGGCGCATTTGCCGATTCTGTCGGAAAAATCAAGGAAATCAATGATCAGAAAAAGACTGCTACAGTCATTCTTTCAATATTCGGACGTGAGACACCCGTTGAGTTCGAATATAATCAGATTATTAAGATGTAATGTTGTTCGTTTTTTAAGCGCGCTGGGAATAACGGTCCTTATCGCGCGTGGGAGGGTGTATGAACCCCGTTAATTACCACATTTATAGGAGGTGCCGAAATGGCAAAGAAAGTAACAGGTTATATTAAATTACAGATTCCGGCAGCTAAGGCTACGCCGGCTCCCCCCGTTGGCCCCGCTCTTGGTCAGCACGGTGTAAACATCATGGGATTCTGCAAGGAATTCAATGAAAAAACAGCTTCACAGGCAGGTCTTATCATTCCTGTAGTTATCACTGTATATCAGGACAGAAGCTTTACATTTATCACAAAGACTCCCCCTGCAGCAGTTCTTCTTAAGAAGGCTTGCAAGATCGAGTCCGGTTCAGGTGTACCCAACAAAACTAAAGTAGCTAAGATTTCCAAAGATGAAGTTATGAAAATCGCGGAAATGAAAATGCCCGATCTTAACGCTGCTAACCTTGATTCCGCATACAGCATGATCTGCGGTACAGCAAGAAGCATGGGTATCGTCGTAGAGGAATAAGGAGGGTACAGTAATGAAAAGAGGAAAGAAATATACAGAAAAAGCGAAACTCGTAGAGAGAGCTACGCTTTATGATACAGAAGAAGCTATCAAGCTTGTTCAGGAAACATCAGTTGCAAAATTTGATGAGACAGTTGAAGCTCATATTCGTTTGGGCGTTGACAGCAGACATGCTGATCAGCAGGTTCGTGGTGCAGTTGTTCTTCCCCACGGTACAGGTAAAACAGTTCGTGTTTTAGTATTTGCTAAAGGTGATAAAGCTGAGGAAGCTTTAGCAGCCGGAGCTGATTTTGTTGGCGCAGAAGATCTTATCCCTAAAATTCAGGGTGAAAACTGGTTCGGTTTCGACGTTGCAGTTGCTACACCTGATATGATGGGCGTTGTTGGTCGTCTTGGTCGTGTACTTGGTCCCAAAGGCTTAATGCCCAACCCTAAGGCCGGTACAGTAACAATGGACGTTACAAAGGCTATCAAAGATATCAAAGCTGGTAAGATTGAATACCGTCTTGACAAAACAAACATTATCCATGTTCCGGTAGGAAAAGTTTCATTCGGTTCTGAAAAGTTACTCGAAAACTTCCAGACTCTTATGAGTGCTATTATTAAGGCAAAACCGGCAACATCAAAGGGTCAGTATCTCAAGAGTGTTGTTATCTCTTCAACAATGGGCCCTGGAATCAAAATCAACCCTGCAAAACTTTCTGAGTAATAGTTGACACAGGACGATTTTTGATATATAATCAAACAGTTGAATATTGCCGCAGACAGCAGGTGCGTAAGCGTAAAGGACATTGTCCTGCCAGCCGAGGAGACTTATATCAAGAGAACTTGAGCCCCTTGTCTGTGCGACAAAGGGGCTTTTCTTATATGAGACCTGCCATTGTTAACAGCAATGGGCAAAATGGCAATTTAATAATTTTCCTATTCAAGGAGGTGTTAAAATGGCAAAGGTTGAAGCAAAACAGGCCGTTGTTAACGAAATTAAAGAAAAACTTGACAAGGCTGTATCAATTGTACTTGTAGATGCTAGAGGTCTTACTGTAGCTGAGGATACAGGCTTAAGAAAGCAGCTTAGAGAAGCAGGTGTTGATTACAAAGTTTACAAAAACACAATGATCAACTTCGCAGTAAAAGGTACTCAGTTTGAAGGCGTTAGCCAGTATCTTGAAGGACCTACAGCAGTTGTTTTCGCATACGATGAAGCTACAAAGGGAGCAAGCATCGTAAAGAAGGTATCAGAGACTTCAAAGAATCTTGAATTTAAGGCAGGCGTTGTAGAAGGTATCGTTTATGACGCAGAAGGTATCAAGGCTATCGCTGACATCCCTTCAAGAGAAGTACTTATTTCCAAGTTACTTGGCAGCTTCCAGAGCCCCATTTCTTCTTTCGCAAGAGTTATTTCTCAGGTTGCAGAAAAGAAGGGCGAAGGCGCAGAAGCAGCAGCTGAATAAGAATTTTACACATCGTTTTAATAATATCGGAGGTGCTATAAAATGGCAAAATTAACAATCGAAGAAATCCTTGCAGCTATTGATGAACTTACAGTTATCGAACTTAACGACCTCGTTAAGGCAGCAGAAGAAAAATATGGCGTATCAGCAGCAGCTGGTGTTGCAGTAGTAGCAGCTGGCCCTGCAGCAGGTGCAGCTGAAGAAAAGACAGACTTCAACGTTGAACTTACAGAAGTAGGCGCTGAAAAGATCAAAGTTATCAAGGTTGTTAGAGAAGTAACAGGTCTTGGTCTTAAAGAAGCTAAAGAGCTCGTAGACGGCGCTCCCAAGGTTCTTAAAGAAGGCGTAGCTAAAGAAGATGCTGAAGCTATGAAAGCTAAACTTGAAGAAGTTGGCGCTAAAGTTACACTTAAGTAATTTTATTATATTGACTTCTCATATCCCCGAATTCGTTCGGGGATATTTTTTTATGCTATTTAACGTTATAACAAATAAAATATTAGAATATAAATTTTGGAAAATATCTTGAAATACTATAATTTTCCATATAAGATTTTTATATAACCAATATTGATTATGAACGCAGGCTAAGATAGCGATGAAATTAGTCTAAGGGGGTAAAGAATATGAATATTGGCAAAAAAATACTTATATCAACGGCTTTATGTTTAGGTTTTGTCTCAAATGTTTATGGAGGCCAGATAAATGTTAAGCTAAATGGAAAAGAAATATCCTCAAGAGCTTTGCTGTCTGAGGACAGAACACTTATACCTTTTCGCGATATTTTTGAAAATCTTGGTTATGATGTTAGATGGGATAATGGAAAAATATATGCTAGTAATGGCAAAACCAGTATGGAGCTTGCAGTCGGTTCACGTGACGCGGTAATAGTTGATAATAATGGAGAAAAGACTGTGGACTGCGGGGCAGAAGTTATATTAATAAATGACAGCGCTTATGTTCCTGTAAGAACAGTAGCGGAAACAGACGGAGCTGTAGTTGAATGGAATGAAACCGGAAAAACGGTTGATATTTATACAAGGGAAAATATTTTAAATGACGGCGGACAAGAGAAAATTCAGCTGAAATATCCCGTTAGATATTCTTTTGATGACAAAGACCTGAAATACATAGAAAAATTTATTGAAATAAATATTGACCCTGAATTCAAATTGGAGAATTTTAAAATATCTGAAAACTCACTTGTTACAATGAATGGCGATACCATATTTGGAGTGGTTTCTTTGAATTATCTCGTGAATGGATTTGAGTCTGATATAGGTTATGATTTTGAGGTGCAGAGTGGATATGCATCAAAACTGATTATAAATGGTAGCTGCTCAATGTTAAAAGAAGCCGAGCCGCCGGTTAGAACTTTTACAGATGAAGAATTGTGTAAAATGGCTCTTGAAGATGGCATAAAATTAGCAGGCAGTGAGAGAATATCTGAACAGAGGGTGCTAAGAAAGTATAAGGACGGTAAATATATTTATGGAGTTGTTACAGAAATAACATCAGATTCCGATATAAGCAGAGCAGAATATTTTGAATTTGAAGTATAGATTTAAAACGGGAAGGATATATCCTTCCCGTTTTTATATAAAATATCTTTCAAACAAGGACA
>CABPCX010000013.1 GCA_902406135.1 uncultured Eubacteriales bacterium | reverse complement strand
CCAACGACTTCCGAGGACGTTTACCCCCGTAAAGCCATAACGAAATCATCAGCCTTGTTTCTGTTTATGCTTGGGATTTTCACAAATGACCATTACACGACCTTTTCTTTTGATGATTCTGCATTTTTCACACATGGGTTTTACAGATGGTCTTACTTTCATTGTGATCGCTCCTTCCTTATTTCGCACGCCATATAATTCTGCCTTTGGCAAGATCATAGGGCGACATTTCAACCAATACTTTGTCTCCCGGAAGAATTCTTATAAAATTCATACGAAGCTTTCCGGAGATATGTGCTAAAATCTTATGTCCGTTTTCAAGCTCAACCTGAAACATAGCATTTGGTAATTTCTCCAATACGGTTCCTTCTACTTCAATTACATCGTCTTTTGACAATCTAAGAACCTCCTTAATTCGCTTTGCTCTGTTTTTGACTACTATATCTCTTAAGCGCCTTGACAAAGTCAGCATCGAGCAGATACTCGCCATTCTCTATCTTTGTCTTTAAATCGGCGTCGCAATAGTTAGTGATTTGGACATGTTTTATCTTTTTCTTTTTAGGCTTATCCATTTTACGGCATTTTCCGTCCGTGAGATAAAGGTACTCACCATCTATCTCTGTCACAATAAAGGCTGTGCCTTTGTCGTGTCCGCTCTTGGAATAAACCACCTGTCCTACGGTGTATTCCATTTCTGTTCACCCTTTTCTTATTTTCTAAAGGTAAGCAGTTCAGGTTCGCCATCCGTTATAAGAACAGTATTCTCATAATGCGCCGCATTTGAACCATCTCTGGTCACTGCTGTCCATCCATCTTTAAGTACCCTGCATTTATATGAACCTGCTGTTATCATAGGTTCAATGGCCAAAACCATTCCCTTCTGAAGTTTAGGACCTCTGCCCACCTGTCTGTAGTTGGGTATTGAGGGATCTTCATGCATATTTCTACCTATGCCATGACCGACATAATCCCTTACTACTCCAAATCCGAAGGATTCGGCATAGTCCTGAACAGCTGCCGATATTTCATATAAATGATTGCCGGCTTTTGCAAATTTAATTCCTTCAAAAAAACTTTGTCTTGTGACTTCTATAAGCTTTCTGTCAGCCTCGCTTATCTCGCCTACTCCGTAAGTTCTTGCGCAGTCTCCGTGATAACCGTTTATATAGGCTCCCATATCTATACTTATTATATCACCATTCTTAAGTTTTCTGGAAGAGGGAATTCCGTGAACGATCTCTTCATTCACTGATGTGCAGAGTGTTTTGGGATATCCGCCGTAGCCTAAGAATGAAGGCTCAGCTCCTCTGCTTCTGATAAAATCCTCTGCTACTTTATCTAACTCGTCAGTTGTAACACCGGGTTTTATCATTTCTTCAAGTATATCTATCAGATCAATGAGTATGCCGCCTGCGACACGCATTTTTTCTATCTGATCCTGTGTCTTGATTGTGATAGCCATTATTCTTCACCTAAGCCTTCAATGATTGCCTTTGTGATGTCGTCTATAGCTGCTGTACCATCTACTTCAAAGAGGATACCTTTCTTTGTATAGAACTCAACAAGGGGCTCGCTCTGGTTGTGGAAAGTTTCGATACGTGCCTTTCCGGCTTCTACTGTATCGTCCTTACGCTGTGTGAGCTCAGCACCGCACTTGTCGCATATTCCGGCAACTTTAGGAGGCAGGAAAAGTTTGTTATAAGTAGCTCCGCACTTAGGGCATGTCTGTCTTGCTGTAAGTCTCTCAAGCATTACCTCGTCGGGTGCGTTGATATATACAACCTTATCAAGAGAAACCATTTCGTCAAGTTTCTCAGCCTGAACAACTGTACGAGGGAATCCGTCAAGTATAAAGCCCTTTGCGCAGTCGTCTTTCTTAATGCGTTCCTTAACCATAGCTATGATGATTTCGTCGGACACAAGTCCGCCGGCATTCATTATTGCTTTAGCTTCTTTACCAAGCTCTGTTTCTTTCGCTACTTCTTCACGAAGCATATCTCCTGTTGAGATATGTGCTATTGAGTAGTGTTCAACGAGTCTTGCTGCCTGCGTGCCTTTTCCGGCTGCGGGCGCACCAATGAGTACTAATTTCATCGTTTTACCCTCTTTTCTGACTATCTGACTCTGACCCCCGGGAAATGCATTTGCATTCCCCGAACAGTCAGAATTAATCCAAGAAACCTTTATAATGTCTCATAAGAAGCTGAGACTCAAGTGCTTTAACTATATCGAGGCAGACACCTACAACGATGATAAGTGTTGTACCTCCGAAACCTACGTTAACCTTGAATATCCACTGCATAACAATGGGTACAAGTGCAAGTACTGAGAAGCACACTGCACCTACAAGAGTGATTCTTCCGACAACTCTTGTAATATAGTTTGCTGTAGGCTGTCCGGGTCTAATACCGGGAATGAAACCGCCGTTCTTTTTCATATTTTCAGCGATCTCATTGGGATTGATAACGATTGATGTGTAGAAATATGAGAAGAAGAAAATTAAAATCACATATAATACCGCACCAACCGGGTGTGTCATCTTAAGAACATTTATCACTGTCTGAAGCCATTCCGGTTTAGCAGTTATGAAACCGCTGATTGTTTCCGGGAACTGGAGAAGTGATATTGCAAAGATGATTGAGATAACTCCGGCTGTATTAACCTTGATGGGGAATGTGCTGCTGTTTCCGCCGCCCATTCTTCTTCCTGCCATCTTGTTTGAATACTGTACCGGAAGTCTTCTCTCACCGTCATTAACCTTAACGATAAGAATTATTACGATAAGAAGAAGAACAAGTATTCCAACCACCTTAAGTATTCCTGTTGTTCCTGCCTGAGCATATGAAACAAGGGCTGATATAGCCTGAGGAAGACTTGAGATAATATTTACAAAGATTATCATTGATGAACCGTTTGAGATTCCTTTTGCTGTAATCTGTTCAGCAAGCCACATAATGAAGATTGAACCTGTTACAACAGTTATAACACCGATTACCACATTAAGGGCTGAAGGATTGGTCATCATAGTTCTGTAGTTAAGAACAATACCCGTACCCTGGAGTGCCGCAAGCACTACTGTTATATAACGGGTATATTTGTTTATCTTCTGACGTCCGTCTTCGCCTTCCTTTGAAAGCTGTTCAAGGTAAGGGATTGCGACGCATAACAGCTGCATGATAATTGAAGCTGTAATATAAGGTCCGATACCTAAAGCGAAAATCGAATATCCTGATCCGGCACCGCCGGCAATGATATTATAAAGTGTACCTGTTGAATACAGATCTGTATATGCTTTAATAGTCGTCGCGCTTATTCCGGGAAGATAAATATGTGCCCCAAGTCTTACGATCACAAGAATCAAAAGAGTATAGAGCATTTTGTTTCTAATCTCTTTGACTTTCCACGAGTTGACGAATATTTTAAACAAATCAGATCACCTCTGCTTTTCCGCCGGCAGCTTCGATTTTTTCTGCTGCGGATTTGCTGTACTGGTTAACTTTTACTGTGAGTTTCTTCTCAAGTTCACCAACACCTAAAATTTTCACTCCATCTCTAGGATTACTGATGAGACCTACTGATTTTAAAGCCTCGATATCTACTACTGTATCATTTTCAAATACGTTTAACATATCAACATTGATAGCAACGATTTCTTTAGAGTTAATGCATTTGAAGCCTCTTTTAGGAAGTCTTCTGTAAAGGGGCATCTGTCCGCCTTCGAATCCTGCCTTTCCGCCTGATCCTGAACGAGCGCCCTGTCCTTTATGACCTCTGCCGGCTGTCTTACCGTTTCCTGAAGCGTGGCCTCTGCCTCTTCTCCAGCTCTTTGAGTTTGAGCCGTATGCAGGTTTTAATTCACCTAAGTTCATGCTGGCACCTCCTATTATATCTCTTCAACCTTAACAAGGTGCTTTACCTGATTAACCATACCAAGTGTAGCAGCGTTGTTCTGTCTGATTACAGAGCTGTGAAGCTTCTTTAAGCCCAGAGCCTGTACTGTCTTTTTATGCTTCGGCAATGCGCCGATTGTTGATTTTACTAATGTAATTTTAAGTTCTCCGGCCATTGTTTTACCTCCTTAACCTAAGAGTTCTTCAACTGACTTGCCGCGTAATTTAGCAACCTTCTCAGGTGAAGTAACCTGGCTTAAACCTTGAATTGTAGCACTTACTACATTTCTCTTGTTATTAGAACCCTGTGATTTTGTTCTGATGTTACGGATTCCGGCAAGTTCAAGTACCGCACGGGCAGGGCCGCCTGCGATAAGTCCTGTACCTTCGGGAGCGGGCATAAGCATTACGCTTGCGCTTCCGAACTTACCTGTGATTCCGTGGTAGATGCTGTCTGCTTCGTTTCTTTCTACAGTAACGATGTTCTTCATAGCATCTTCTTTACCTTTGCGAATTGCATCGGGAATTTCTGCTGCCTTACCAAGACCGCATCCTACGTGGCCGTTTTCGTCTCCAACAACAACGAGTGCTGTGAATCTCATTGTACGACCACCCTTAACAACCTTAGTAACACGGTTGATAGTTACTACTTTATCTTTAAGATCAAGTGTACTGGGATCGATATTCTTCAACTTGTTTTCCTCCTTGTCTTAGAACTGTAATCCGGCTTCTCTTGCTGCCTCAGCTAATGCCTGGATCTTTCCATGATAGATATATCCGCCACGGTCAAAGACAACTTCTGTGATGCCCTTGTCCATAGCCTTCTTAGCGATAGCTTCGCCTACTGCCTTAGCAGCCTCAACAGTTGAAGTATGTTCTACTTTGCTTGCGATATCTGCCTCAAGAGTAGATGCGGCAACTAAAGTATTGCCTGCTACGTCGTCAATAACCTGTGCATAAATGTGCTTATTTGATCTGAACACAGCCAGTCTGGGCTGCTGTGCAGTACCGCTTATCTTATTACGAATTCTGTAATGACGTTTTACGCGGGCAGCCGCACGTGATGGCTTACTTATCATACGGATCTCACTCCTTTATTATTTCTTACCTGTTTTACCTACTTTACGTCTGATGTACTCATCAGCATACTTGATACCTTTTCCTTTGTAAGGTTCAGGAGGACGTTTTGTTCTGATTTCAGCAGCGAACTGTCCAACCTTCTCTTTATCAATACCCTTAACAATGATTTTTGTTGTTCCGTCAACAACAGTCTCGATGCCTTCGGGGTCTTCCATTTCAACGGGATGTGAATATCCGAGTGAAAGAGTGAGTTTTTTACCTGACTTAGCAGCTCTGTAACCAACACCGTTGATTTCAAGCTGTTTTTCGTATCCCTGTGTAACACCGATTATCATATTGTTAATAAGTGTTCTTGTTAAGCCGTGTAAAGCCTTGTTTCTCTTTAAATCGTTGGGTCTTGTAACTACAACCTGACCCTCTTCAATTGCGATGTTCATGTCATCAGCCAGTTTACGTGTAAGAGTTCCCTTAGGTCCCTTAACTGTAATTACATTGCCTTCAGCAAGCTTAACTTCAACACCTGCGGGGATGGCAACGGGCAGTTTACCTATACGTGACATGTTCTGCACCTCCTGTAATATCTATTTAAATTACCAAATAAATGCTATAACTTCTCCGCCTATGCCTGCTTTTCTAGCTTCTTTGTCAGTCATAAGGCCTCTGCTTGTTGAGATGATAGCTGTTCCAAGTCCGCCAAGAACTCTGGGGAGTTCTTCCTTGCCTGCGTAAACACGAAGACCGGGCTTAGAAATTCTCTTTATACCTGTAATAACTTTTTCGTTCTTGTCAGCGCCATACTTAAGGCTGATTCTGATTGTTGACTTAACTCCGTCCTCGATCACTTCATAGCCTTTGATATAGCCTTCGTTTGTTAATATATCAGCGATAGCTTTCTTCATCTTTGAAGCGGGTACATCAACTGTGTCGTGTTTAGCTGTGTTACCGTTTCTTATTCTAGTGAGCATATCTGCGATTGGATCACTCATTGACATGTGTTATATCCTCCTTTCCCTAATTACCAGCTTGCTTTTTTAACTCCCGGTATCTGGCCTTTGTAAGCTAACTCACGGAAGCAAACACGGCATATTCCGTACTTTCTTAAAACAGCGTGCGGTCTTCCGCAAATTCTGCAACGTGTATATGCTCTGGTTGAAAATTTAGGGGCTCTCTGCTGCTTGATAACCATTGACTTCTTAGCCATTTGTTTCCCTCCCTTATTTGCTGAATGGCATTCCGAATAATCTTAATAATTCTCTTGCTTCTTCATCTGTCTTTGCTGTTGTAACGAACACGATATCCATACCTCTGATTTTATCAACCTTATCATATTCGATTTCAGGGAAGATAAGCTGCTCTTTGATACCCATTGTGTAGTTACCTCTTCCGTCGAAAGAGTTAGCCTTTACACCACGGAAGTCACGAACTCGGGGAAGAGCGATATTGATTAATCTGTCAGCAAACTCATACATTCTGTCGCCACGAAGTGTTACTTTACATCCGATAGGCATTCCTGTACGAAGTTTGAAAGCAGCAACTGATTTCTTAGCTTTTGTGATGATGGGCTTCTGGCCTGCGATGATTGTAAGGTCTTTAACAGCTCCATCAAGAACTTTAGCGTTGTCTTTAGCTTCACCTACACCCATGTTGATAACGATCTTTTCAAGCTTGGGTACAGCCATTTTATTTGTATATGAAAACTTTTTAGTCATTGCGTCAACTATTTCTGCATCATAAAACTCTTTAAGTCTGTTCATTAGTTAACCTCCTTTCACAGATTAGTCGATTACTTCGCCGGTCTTTTTAGCGATTCTCTGTTTTACTACTACTTCTTTACCGTCTTTAACTTCTTTAGTTAATTTGTAACCGATTCTTGTGGGTTTTCCGTTTATTAAATACATAACGTTTGAAGCGTCGATGTAGTTTTCTTTCTTGATGATACCACCCTGCTGGTTAGCGGGACTGGGTTTTGTGTGCTTAGAGATCATGTTGACACCTTCAACGATGACTCTGTTTTTCTTTCTGTCAACAAGGAGGATCTTGCCCTCTTTGCCCTTATCTTTTCCGGCGATAACAACTACTTTGTCGCCTTTCTTTAACTTCATATTGGCCACTGTCGTTACACCTCCTTAAAGAACTTCCGGTGCGAGAGAAAGGATCTTCATAAACTGTTTTTCTCTTAACTCTCTTGCAACGGGTCCGAAAATACGAGTACCTCTGGGATTCTTGTCATCTCTGATGATAACGGCTGCGTTTTCATCAAATTTGATATATGAACCGTCGGGTCTGCCTACTCTTGATACAGTTCTTACTACTACTGCTTTAACAACGTCGCCTTTCTTAACAACGCCGCCAGGTGTTGCGTCTTTAACCGCAGCAACTATTATATCTCCAACTCCTGCATATCTTCTGGTTGAACCACCGAGAACTCTGATGCAGAGAAGCTCTTTTGCGCCTGAATTATCTGCTACTTTTAATCTGGTTTCTTGCTGAACCATATTATATGCCTCCTCTCATATCAGGATTTTTTATTTAGCTTTTTCTACGATTGAAACAAGTCTCCATCTCTTATCCTTTGATAAAGGTCTTGTTTCCATAACTTTTACACGGTCGCCGACTCTGCACTCGTTGTTCTCGTCATGAGCCTTGAGTTTGTAAGTCTTTTTAACGATTTTTCCGTATAAGGGGTGTTTTACGTTATCCTGAACAGCAACAACGATTGTCTTGTCCATCTTGTCGCTGACTACTTTGCCCACTCTTGTTTTACGAAGATTTCTTTCTTCCACGAGATGTGCCTCCTTTCGCTAATTAGTTAGCTGCTCTCTGTTTCTGTGTAATTATAGTCTGAATTCTTGCTATATTCTTGCGAACCTCTTTGATTCTTGCAGTATTATCCAACTGGTTAGTTGCGTTCTGGAATCTGAGATTGAATAATTCTTTTTTTGCAGCAACAAGCTCATTGCCTAACTCGGCTGCTGATTTGTTCATTAAATCTGAAACGTAGCCTTTAGATTTCACTGCTTATCACCTTCCATTTCCTGCTCCGCACGAGAAACGATCTTGCACTTGATTGGTAACTTATGACTAGCAAGACGTAAAGCTTCTCTTGCTGTTTCCTCAGGTACACCGGCAAGCTCAAACATAACTCTGCCGGGTTTAACTACTGCTACCCAATATTCAGGTGAACCTTTTCCTGAACCCATTCGAGTTTCAGCAGGTTTTGCTGTAATAGGTTTGTCAGGGAAGATTTTGATCCATACCTGACCACCACGTTTGATATATCTTGTCATAGCGATACGGGCTGCTTCAATCTGGTTTGATGTGATCCAGCTGGGCTCGAGCGCTACGATACCGTATTCACCGTAAGTAATTTTATTGCCTCTGAGTGCACGACCTTTAAGTCTGCCTCTCATCTGTTTACGTCTTTTTACTCTTTTGGGCATTAACATTACTCAGCGCCTCCTTCCTTTTTAGCAGCTTTTACGGGAAGAACCTCTCCCTTGTAGATCCATACTTTAACACCGAGTTTTCCGTATGTTGTGTTTGCTTCAGCAAATCCGTAATCAATGTCAGCTCTTAATGTCTGAAGGGGAATAGTACCATCATGGTAGCTTTCGCTTCTAGCCATTTCAGCACCGCCAAGACGTCCGCTTACTGTAGTCTTGATACCCTTAGCACCGAACTTCATTGTTCTGCCCATAGCCTGTTTCATAGCACGACGGAATGTTACACGTTCTTCAAGCTGAAGAGCGATGTTTTCAGCAACGAGCTGTGCGTCAAGCTCAGGTCTCTTAACTTCTTCGATATTGATGCTAACCTTCTGCTTTGAAATCTTCTGAACTTCGTTCTTAAGCTCTTCGATAGCCTGGCCGTTCTTTCCGATTACAACGCCGGGTTTAGCTGTTCTGATTGTAATTTTAACTTTATCGTTTGTTCTTTCGATAGCTATTTTTGAAACGCCTGAAGCGTAAAGTTTTGATTTGATGAACTTTCTGATATTTACGTCCTCAACTAAGTAATCAGCGAAGTCTTTATCAGCATACCATTTAGTATCCCAATCTTTGATAACGCCGACTCTTAAGCCGTGCGGATTAACTTTCTGTCCCACTCTATTCTACCTCCTTATCTCTCATTAAGGATTATGGATATATGACTTGATCTCTTTAAGATTCTGTAAGCTCTGCCCTGTGCTCTGGGGCGAATTCTCTTCATAACGGGAGCCTGACCTGCTACCGCGTCTTCAACATATAATTTGCTGACATCCATACCCAAGTTATTTTCTGCATTTGCAACTGCGGATTTTAATACTTTAGCGATAACTGCTGCTGCATATCTGGGTGAGTACTCCAGCATTGCAGCTGCTGTAGCAACGTCTTTGCCTTTGATCTGGTCTAAAACGATTTTTGCTTTAGAAGCAGGAATGCCTGTGTATTTAACCGATGCATGGGGTCTTTTTTCCTGTGTTGCAATGTTTCTTTCCTTTTTAATCTGGCTTCTGTGTCCTTTTGCCATGAACGAAACCCTCCTTCCAAACCGATTAACGTACTTTAGATTTCTTTTCTGCGTCTTTGCCGTGTCCTCTGTATGTTCTTGTAAGAGCGAACTCACCGAGTTTGTGTCCAACCATATCTTCTGTTATATATACAGGAACATGCTTTCTTCCGTCATGTACGGCGATTGTATGTCCGATCATTTCAGGGAAAATTGTAGAACGACGAGACCAAGTTTTGATAACTGTTTTTTCGCCTGCTGCGTTTAATGCATCAACTTTCTTTAAGAGATGCTCATCAGCGAATGGACCTTTTTTAAGTGATCTGGCCATGTATTTGTCCTCCTTTTAAAAATGATTCCGATGTTTTTCATCGTTATCGATACTTTTACGAAAGTAAAAAGATTATTATCCGTTTCTTCTGCGAACGATATATTTGTTTGATGCTTTGTGTTTCTTTCTTGTCTTGTAGCCCATTGCAGGTTTACCCCAAGGAGTCATAGGACTAGGACGACCAACGGGTGCTCTACCTTCACCACCACCGTGAGGATGGTCGTTAGGGTTCATAACAGAACCACGAACTGTAGGTCTGATACCCATATGACGTTTTCTACCAGCCTTACCGATTGTAACAAGCTCGTTGTCAAGGTTTCCTACCTGACCGATTGTTGCTTTACAGTCGATGGGGAGAAGTCTCATTTCGCCTGAAGGAAGTTTTACTGTAGCGTATTTGCCTTCCTTAGCCATAAGCTGAGCTACGTTACCAGCAGAACGTACAAGCTGTGCGCCCTTACCGGGTTTCATTTCGATATTGTGGATGTTTGCACCAACGGGGATATATCTCATAGGAAGAGCGTTACCAACTCTAACCTCTGCTTCAGCACCGCTCATTACTGTGTCGCCTACGTTAAGGCCTACAGGAGCGATGATGTATGATTTAACGCCGTCTGCGTAAACGATAAGAGCGATATTAGCTGTTCTGTTAGGATCGTACTCGATACCAATAACTTTTGCGGGGATACCGTCTCTGTTACGTTTGAAATCTACTAATCTGTATTTTATCTTAGCGCCGCCACCTTTATGACGAACTGTTATTTTACCCTGAGCATTTCTTCCTGAGTTTTTCTTAAGGTGAACAACTAAGGATTTTTCGGGTGTTTTCTTTGTAATTTCTTCAAAAGTAGACACTGTCATGTGTCTTCTGGATGGTGTATAAGGCTTATATCTCTTGATGCCCATCTTTTACACTCCTTTCAATCCGTTCATACTCTTACACGTTTCCGTGTGTTTCTTTTCTATCTGGTTATAATCACATGCCCTGGAAAATCTCGATGTCTTTGCTGTCAGCTGTAAGCTTAACGATAGCTTTCTTTGTCTTAGCTGTTTTTCCGTAAATCATGCCTCTTCTTTTTGTCTTGCCTGCGCAGTTCATTGTGTGAACTGATTCAACCTTAGCACCTTCAAACATCTTTTCAACAGCCTGTTTGATCTGGATTTTGTTTGCATCCGGGTGTACAAGGAAAGTATATTTTTTGCTGTCCATTATAGACATACTGTTTTCTGTAACAACGGGTTTAAGTATAACGTCATAATACTTTAAATCTGCCATTATGCGTACACCTCCTCAATCTTAGCAACAGCTTCTTTAGTTACAACGAGTGTGTTGTACTTAAGAACGTCGTATGTGTTGATTGTGTTAACCGAAGCTGTCTTAACCTCGGGGATATTTCTAGCTGAAAGGATGGCGTTCTTGTTGCTGCCCTCCATAACGATAAGAGCCTTGCCAGCATTGATATTGCTGAGAACCTTAGCCATTTCCTTTGTCTTAACTTCTGCTAAATCAAGGTTTTCAAGAACGATGATCTTGTTTTCTACTGCCTTAACTGAAAGAGCTGACTGTAAAGCAAGCTTTTTAACTTTCTTGTTAAGTTTGAATGAGTAGCATCTGGGCTTGGGAGCGAATACTACGCCACCGCCTGTCCACTGAGGAGCACGGATAGAACCCTGTCTAGCACGGCCTGTTCCCTTCTGTCTGAAAGGTTTCTTTCCACCGCCGCGTACTTCTGAACGTGTTTTTGCGCTCTGTGTGCCCTGTCTCTGATTAGCAAGGTACTGTTTTACTGCAAGATGCATAACGTGTTCGTTTATTTCAACACCGAATACAGCATCGCTGAGTTCGATTGTTCCGACCTCTGCTCCGCTCATGTTGTATACTTTAACATTTGCCATGTCTGTTTCCTCCTTTCGTAAAGTTTATCAAGCCTTTACGCTTTCCTTTATTACAAGTATTGCGCCTTTAGGTCCGGGTACAGCGCCTTTGATAAGAAGAAGATTCTTCTCAGCATCTGCACGAACGATTTCAACGTTCTGAACTGTTACATTAACAGCACCCATATGTCCGGGCATTCTCTTACCCTTCTTAACGCTTGAAGGTGTAGCTGATGAACCCATTGAACCAACAACTCTGTGAGATTTTGAACCGTGTCCCATGGGACCTCTCTGCGCGTTGTATCTCTTGATTGTACTTGCGTATCCTTTACCTTTGGAAACACCGCTTACATCTACTTTATCACCTGCTGCGAAGATATCAGCTTTGATTTCTGCGCCGATTTCGTAGTTTGCAGCGTCCTCAAATCTGAATTCTTTAAGATACTTTTTAAGTGAAACGCCAGCCTTTTCAAAGTGACCTTTTTTAGGTTTGTTAGCTAACTTTTCTTTCTGATCTACAAATCCGACCTGAATTGCTTCATAGCCGTCATTTTCCATTGTCTTTTTCTGAACTACGGAACAAGGACCTGCTTCAAGAACTGTAACAGGGATAAGGCGTCCGTCTTCAGTGAAAACCTGTGTCATACCGATTTTCTTAGCCATAATAGCTTTTTTCATTTCTCGCACCTCCTGAAATCTACAGCGGATTGCCCTTCTCACCTTTAAGGCTTACGGGTAATCATTCTAGTTTTAATATAAGCTGTTAACAGTTACTTATATAAAAACCAATTCGGATCATTTCATTACTTTTAATGTGATATCAACACCAGCGGGTACATCAAGACGTGTTAATGCATCAACAGTCTTAGGTGTAGGGCTGAGGATATCGATCAGTCTTTTATGAGTTCTCATTTCGAACTGCTCTCTAGAATCTTTGTACTTATGAACCGCTCTAAGGATAGTAACAACTTCCTTCTTTGTGGGAAGCGGGATAGGTCCGCTGATCTGAGCTCCTGTTTTCTTTGCAGTTTCGATTATCTGAGCTACGCTCTGGTCGATCAATTTGTGATCGTAAGCTTTGAGACTGATTCTGATTTTCTGACTTGCCATAAAAAAAGTCCCCTCCTTTTCGTACTCTTTGTTTCAGCACGACAAGTGGTGACTGCACACTTATCCGGGTGTGTCCGCGCATTTACAGACACATAAAGAAGCGCAAGCTTCCCCTATATTCAGTACAGTGACCTTGTCGCCCGGTTTCTTGAACTGGACATCGCTCCTCGGAAAAACCCGTCTTTGTGGGATCGACGGCAACCTTCCGTATCTACACTCTATGTCACAACGATAAGATTATATACTATTAGAAAAGTTTTTGCAATAGTTTTTTTTGATTTTTTCTTAAAAAATCAACGAAATTTTAACATATATTTAACTGCTATCTATACAAGTTGTTCAAAATATACATTTATAAATTAAATTATAAACTCGTAATTTAATTTTTATTATCTATTATAGATAAACTTGCCGCAGCAGATTCGTAAACTTTTAAAAGTCACATTCTCCTGCGGCATAAATTCCC
This sequence comes from uncultured Eubacteriales bacterium, assembly GCA_902406135.1. GTDB lineage: Bacteria > Bacillota > Clostridia > Lachnospirales > Anaerotignaceae > Metalachnospira. The sequence continues at coordinate 2,906 of CABPCX010000013.1, read as the reverse complement.
GAAAAATCATTATTTATCCTTAAATACAGCCTTACGTTTTTCCAAAAAGGCTGTAACACCTTCTACTCTGTCCTCACTGGCAAATACCATTCCGGCAGAATTTATCTCTACCTTTATACCGTCTGCCAAATCCATATTGAGTCCGGTGTCGATGGCTTCCTTGGCATACCTCAAAGCTATTGCGGAATTGGCCAGAGTTTCTTTCATATCTTTTATGGCTTCTGCCATAAGTTCCTCATTGGGCACAACTCTGTTTACTATTCCTATTCTTTCCGCTTCGTGGGATTTTATTTTTCTTCCCGTAAAAATAAGTTCCTTTGCCCTTCCGCTTCCAATGAGACGCGGAAGTCTCTGGGTGCCGCCGCCGCTGGGTATTATTCCTAAAGTCACTTCGGGTGCAGCAAAGACCGCTGACTCGGCTGCTATTCTCCAGTCACAGCATAAAGCCGCTTCAAGACCTCCTCCCAAGGCAAATCCGTTTACGGCTGCAATGACAGGTTTGCTTATGTCGGCTATTTTTCCATAGGCATAATTTGATGCCCTGCAGAATTCGCGTCCGCCTTCCGCATCCTTATCCTTCATTTCCGATATATCGGCACCGGCCATAAATGCCCCGCCCTCTCCTGTAAGTATTATTCCCCTTACAGCTTTATCTTTTTCAAGTTTATCAAAAAGGTCTGCCAGCTCATAGGTCATTTCCGCATTGAGAGCGTTAAGAGCTTTGGGCCTGTTGAATTTTACTATTGCTATGTCTTCCTGCATTTCTACATTAATAGTGGTATAAGCGTACATGGCGCACCTCCTCAATTATATCCAGTATATCATAAATACCAATATAATGGTAGCCGGAGTATTTTTACTGTTAATAATGCAGTCTGCTTATCTTGATGGCAACGTATATATATATGTATATCCGTTTTTCACTTTACCTCTACATAATTAATGCTTCTGAAAATAAAAAAAGGATACAAAATGTATCCCTAAAAAAATTATGCCGATTAAAGCTCTGTGTTGTTCTTAGGTCCGGGTGTTGTATTGATTACCTTTTCGGGTGTTATCTCAATTACTCCTCTTGTGCTCATTTTTCCGCTGAACATCTTTGATGAAATCTCTTTCCATTTGTCGGCATATTTACCCTCGGCAACAAACTTACCTGTTCCTTTTATCTGATAGCCCACCATTGTTTTTGCACTGCATACTGAAACAGCTATTCTGTTATCCTTTTCAAGATTAGCGAGGGTTGTATTAAGATGGAGAACACCTACAATAAGTTTTCCGTCTTCAGCGATTTCTTTGAATCCTACGGGAACTACATTAGGCTCCTCTCCGTTTGTTCCAATCCACCATAATTCTGTTGAGTTAAGCAGTTCTACTACCTTTTCATTAAGTTCTTTCATTACTTATTCCTCCTTCAAAGATTTGTTTTATCCTTACGAGTAAATAATATCAGAGCTTAATGTCATATTGAAGTAGTTAAGAAATTTATGAGGTACTAATAAATTTCTTAGTACCGTTACTTCCTTATATAGTAGCACTTGGTGCAGAGAGAAGGTTCATCCGTTTCACCCATTCTCATCCTGGACCATATACACATATTTACAAGCACAGGTTTGAGGGTTCCTCCTATCTCCGTCAGAGAATACTCCACCCTGGGAGGTATTTCCTCATACTGGGTACGGCATACCAGTTCGTCATTTATCATTTCCTTAAGGGTAGCCGCAAGGACCGTATCGGTAATCGGCGCCAGTTCCCTTTTTAATTCTCCATATCTCATGGTACCGTTGAGACCCAGCATACATATTATCCTCGTTTTCCATTTACCGCCGAATAATTCCATACCATATTCCAACGGACACCTTATATCCTTTTCCGTTTTAGGTTTATACATATTCTGCACCTCCATTACTCCATTATAATATTTTAGCACAGCATAGTATTTTTTTAAACACTCATAAAATTCTGAGTACCCATCCCAATGACTTTAATTGTATCAATGAACTGCCAGAATGTATTGAGTCCGCCCTTTACGGAAATAAAAAAACCGCTGTTCCTTACGGAACAGCGGATAAAAATCGTTCAAGTTAAAATTACTCGATGATCTCAACAACTGAGCCAGCGCCAACTGTACGTCCACCTTCACGGATAGCGAAACGAAGACCCTTTGACATAGCTACGTGTGTGATAAGTTCAACTGTCATTTCAACGTTGTCTCCAGGCATGCACATTTCAACGCCTTCGGGAAGGTTGATAACGCCTGTAACGTCTGTTGTTCTGAAGTAGAACTGAGGTCTGTAGTTGTTGAAGAAAGGTGTATGACGGCCACCTTCATCTTTGCTTAATACGTAAACCTGAGCTGTGAATTTTGTATGAGGTGTGATTGAACCGGGTTTAGCAAGAACCTGTCCTCTTTCGATTTCGTTTCTCTGAACACCACGAAGGAGGCAACCGATGTTGTCACCAGCCTGAGCCTGGTCAAGAAGCTTTCTGAACATTTCAACACCTGTAACAACAACCTTACGGATTTCATCTGAAAGACCAACGATTTCAACTTCGTCAGAAACTTTGATTGTACCGCTTTCTACTCTACCTGTTGCAACAGTACCACGACCTGTGATTGAGAATACGTCTTCTACAGGCATAAGGAAAGGTTTGTCAACGTCACGTTCAGGTGTAGGAATGTACTCTTCAATAGCGTTGAAAAGTTCAACGATTGAATCAGCCCATTTTCCGTTAGGATCCTGAAGAGCCTGGTAAGCTGAACCTCTGATTACAGGGATGTCATCTCCAGGGAATTCATACTCGCTAAGGAGTTCTCTGATTTCCATTTCAACAAGGTCAAGAAGTTCTTCGTCGTCAACCATATCGCATTTGTTCATGTAAACAACGATGTAGGGAACGCCTACCTG
>CABPCX010000012.1 GCA_902406135.1 uncultured Eubacteriales bacterium | reverse complement strand
GCCATTTTTATGCTTACGGGCTGGAAATCTCCTAAAAATGTGGCGCAGCAGAGTGAACGTCCGCATATTCCTATGCCGTTCATCATCTTTGCTTCGTCTCTGACGCCTATCTGTCTTAATTCTATTCTTGTTCTGAATACGGACGCCAGTTCCTTTACAAGCTCACGGAAATCCACACGCTCATCCGATGTGAAATAGAAAATAAGCTTATTATGGTCAAAGGTTATTTCCACATCTATAAGTTTCATATCAAGACCGTGTTTTGCTATCTTTTCTTCACAGATGCCGAAGGCTTCCTTTTCCTTTTCTCTGTTTTCCGCTTCGCAGGCATCGTCTTCCGGTGTTGCCTGTCTTATGACTTTTTTAAGGGGCTGAATGACTTCGCTGTCATCTACCATTGTATTGCCCTTTATTACCGTACCATACTCAATACCTCTGACCGTCTCCACAATGGCGTGGCTGCCTTCCTCGATTTTGAGTCCGTCCGGGTCAAAGTAATAGAGCTTTCCGGCTTTCTTAAATCTGATTCCTATTACTTCTATCATTAAGATAACTCTCCTTTTATATTTATAAACAGCATCTCAAGGGCAAAAACAAAATTTACGTTCTGCCTTATCTGTTTTTTTGTCTCGTTTATAAGTTTCGGTATTTTGTAAAGACCTTCAAAGGATGCCCTGTCCGCTTCCGTCTTTATGGCCGGCGTCAGGTCCTTTTCTATTATAAGCCCTTCATTTTGGGTAGTCTTATACACAAGCACATCTCTGTACCAGAGATATATCATATCCGTTATATCCGCCAGTTCCCTGTATTCCTCAAGGCCCGCTGCCGCGGCCGTCAGGTCGAACCAGCTCATTTTTGAAATGTTTTTAAGTATTTCCCTTACATTGTCCCTAAGTTTTGAAAATTCTTCCGACCCTGCAAAGGTCAGCGCCTTTCCTATGCTTCCTTCGGAATATTCCGCAAATATTTCCGCATCCTTTTCATCGGCCCTATTGTTAAGAAGCAGATAGTTTTTTACCTTTTCATCGGACAGCGGCTTTATATTGAACACAACACATCTTGAAAGTATTGTTTCCAAAAATGCTCCCGTATTCTGGGCAAGAAGTATCAATACCGCATATCCCGGCGGCTCCTCAAGGGTTTTTAAAAGGGCATTCTGCGCCTGATTTGTAAGAGTGTCAGCCTTCGGGATTATATAGATTTTATATTTATGATTATAGGGTTTTATATTTACATCAGAAGTTATCTGCTCCCTTACGTCGTCAACGGAAAGAGCCTTCGTCTTTTTGGGGTACACATATATGACGTCGGGATTGTTTCCTGCCTCAAAGGTTTTACATGATATACATTCCCCGCAGGCGTCCCTGCCGCCCCTTTCGCACAAAAGTGTCTTTGCCAGAGCCGATGCCAGAAGCTTTTTTCCGCTTCCTTCCGCTCCGCTTATTATATAGGCGTGGGAAACCATTGCATTAGCTATGGCGCTCTGCATACTTTTTATTATCTGTTCATTTCCGATTATGTCTCTGAAATTACTCATAATATTTTCCCTTAAGCAGTCCGTCTATGACTTCAATTACCTCCGAATGTACCTCGTCAATGCTTCTGTCGGCATCGATGGGCTTTATTCTTTCGGGATACTTTTTACACAGATTTTTATATCCTTCATAAACCTTCTCATGGAAATCCATTTTTTCCTTTTCAAGCCTGTCCAATGCTCTCTCGTTTTTCTTCCTCAATATGCCCTTTTCGGGAGAAAGGTCAAAAAACAGTGTCATATCAGGTATTATTCCATGGAGGGCAGCTTCGTTTATGCCCATTATTTTTTCGGCTCCAAGCCCCCTTGCGGCTCCCTGATATGCTATGCTTGAATCCACAAATCTGTCGCATATAATTATTTTCCCTGCTTCAAGGGCAGGTATAATTTTTTCTTCCACATGCTGGCTTCTGGCGGCGGCATAAAGAAGGGCTTCGGTGATGCCCGTCATTTCCGAATTATCCACATCAAGTATTATTTCCCTTATTTTTTCGCTTATTTGTGTTCCGCCCGGCTCCCTTGTAAAAATTACATCGGCACCTTTTTTTCTGAGATAATCCATAAGAAGCTCTATCTGTGTGCTTTTACCTGAACCGTCTGTTCCTTCTATTGTAATAAATTTTCCCCTCATCTTAAACACTCCTTAATGCTTTATTATAGCATATATAAATATTTCATTCAATTGCTTGATTAGGCTTAAACTCTTCCTTTTTCCCTCTGCGTACCCTGTATCTCCCCTTCGGTTGCCCTATAGTTGCCCTGTAGTTGGTTGCTAAATATGCCATTTAAGGGTATGATTTAAGTATAAGGAGGCGTTAATTATGACTTTAGGCGAAAAAATAAAAAGTTTAAGAAAAGGACTGGGTATGTCCCAGGAAAAACTGGCTGAGCTTATGGGCATAAGCCGTCAGGCCGTAGCCAAGTGGGAAAACGGCCAGTCTGCGCCTTCCACCGCCAATCTTTTCAAGCTGGCTGAAATACTTAATACAACAACAGCATTTCTTCTTGCCGATGACGATGCAAAGGACACCGGTACAGAAGAAAATACAGACGAAACAAAAGCAGTCTTATCTCAAGCCGAAGAATTTTACAGGGTATTCAAAGCTGAAGAAGAGCGGAAAAACAAAGAGAAAAAACAAAGGATAAGAAAAAACATTATTTGGGCTTTAGTGGTAATTCTCGCCTACTTAGCCGTATACATTATCGGCAGGCTTATATGGTGCAGGACGAATTCTTCTTTAACGGGACTGCTGTGGGCTTCAACACCTGAGGGCGAAAACAGCTATCTTTACGGCTGGCTTTTAAGCAGCGGACTTTTTTGGGTATCCTTAGCCATATCCGCTCTGCCTGCCCTATTGGGAAAGAAATATTTCTCCGCCATAACCTTTGGAGGATTTATTCTGGGGCTTATTCTTGGTATCATTTTCGGCCCCAATCCCGAGGGCGTTCCCTATGGGCACGGTCACTACGGCTGGGCCATATGGGGAGGCATATTTATACTGTCCGTTATTTTGGGCATTATATTTGAGGTTTTAAAAAAGCGTTCCCCCAAGGACAAATGATATATTTTAAAACCAATTAAAATTTTACAGCAAAACCAAAAAGACCTCTGTTCAAAGAACAGAGGTCTCTTTTAAATAGGTGGGTTTATAATGAATTTTAGTTCATTTTTTCTTCTTTAACTTTCTTGAGCGCCTCAATAAGTTTAGGAAGGATAACTTTAACGTCTCCTACTACACCAAGGTCTGATACGCTGAAGATAGCTGCGTTGTCATCTTTGTTGATTGAGATAACAACTTCTGAGCTTTCCATACCAGCAACGTGCTGGATAGCTCCTGAAATACCGCAAGCAAGGTAGAGGTTAGGTCTAACTGTCTTACCTGTCTGACCAACCTGACGCTCTTTGCTGAGCCAGCCTGCTTCGATAACGGGTCTTGAACCTGTAACTACGCCGCCAAGTACGTCAGCAGCTTCCTGAAGTGTGTTAACGAATTCAGCTGAACCGATTCCACGTCCGCCTGATACAAGGATCTTAGCATCTGTGATATCAACTGTCTTCTTTGTTTCTTTAACTTCCTCGATGATTTCTACGTTCATATCAGCGGGTACGAAGTCAACTTTGAAGTTAACAACTTCGCCTTTTCTTGTCTCGTCTTTAGCAAGAGCTGCCATAACGCCGGGACGTACTGTAGCCATCTGAGGTCTGTGGTTCTTACATACGATAGTAGCCATGATGTTACCACCGAATGCAGGACGTGTCATATGAAGAAGTTTTGTTTCTTCGTTGATAGCAAGTTTTGTACAGTCAGCTGTAAGACCTGTGTGAACTCTTGCTGATACACGGGGAGCAAGGTCACGTCCGATTGATGTAGCTCCGTAGAGTACGATTTCGGGCTCGAATTCTTTGATAACAGCTGTGATAGCCTTTGCGTAAGGCTCTGTAGCATATTTCTCAAGCATAGGATCGTCAACAACGATTACTTTGTCAGCACCGTAGCTGATAAGTTCCTGTGCTCTATCTGTAACGTTTGAGCCAAGGAGTACAGCAACAACCTGCTCGCCTAAATCTGCAGCAAGCTTTGTAGCCTCACCAATAAGCTCAACTCCGACTTTCTGGATTTTTCCGTCTCTCTGTTCTGCAATTACATATACATCTTTACTCATCTTAAGCTCACCCCTCATCAAATAATATATTTCTCTTCAAGTTTAGCGATGATAGCCTTAACAGCTTCGTCAGCTGAAACGTCTTTAAGAACTGTACCAGCGCCTTTAGCCTGTTTTGTAAATGACTGAACAACGTTTGTGGGTGAACCTTTAAGACCGATATGTTCAGGGTTAAGTTTATCTTTGAGATCTTCAAAGCCAAGAACCTTAACTTCTTTAGCGTAAGCGTCAACTGTTCCGCCAACTGACATATATCTGGGCTCAGCAAGCTCTGTAAGAGCTGTGATTACGCAGGGAGTTTTGATTCTAACTTTCTGATATCTGTCTTCATACTGTCTCTTAACGATAAGGCTGTTTTCGCTTTCAACCTGGATATCTTCAGCGTATGATACCTGGGGAAGTCCAAGGTGCTCAGCGATCTGGGGACCAACCTGAGCTGTGTCTCCGTCGATAGCCTGACGTCCTGTGATGATAAGATCGTAGTCAAGAGTCTTAAGACCTGCAGCGATGATTGTTGATGTAGCAAGTGTATCTGATCCACCGAATTCTCTGCCGGAGATAAGAACACCGTCGTCACATCCCATAGCAAGTGCTTCTCTGATAGCAACGTCTGCCTGAGGGGGTCCCATACATACTACTGTAACTGTACCGCCAACCTGCTCTTTGATCTTTAAAGCAGCTTCGATACCTGACTTGTCATCAGGGTTGATGATGCTGGGAACGCCGTCTCTTATAAGTGTATTTGTTTTAGGATCAAGTTTTACTTCCGATGTATCGGGAACCTGTTTTATACATACAATAATTTTCATTGTTATTTTCTCCCTCCGCTATTATTTAACTTTCATTGCACCTGAGATAACCATCTTCTGAACTTCTGATGTTCCTTCATAGATTTCAGTGATCTTAGCATCTCTCATCATTCTTTCAACGGGGTATTCTCTTGAATATCCGTATCCACCGAATAACTGTACGCAAGTTCTTGTTGTCTCGTTAGCTACGTCTGAGCAAACAAGTTTAGCCATAGCAGCGTATGTTGAAATAGGCTCGTGGTTGTCTTTAGCGCAAGCAGCTCTCCAAACGAGAAGTCTAGCAGCGTCTACTTTAGCCTGAAGCTCAGCAAGTTTGAATTTTGTGTTCTGGAATGAACCGATTGTCTTACCGAACTGTTTTCTTTCGCCTACATATTTGATTGTTTCGTTGATAGCGCCCTGAGCGATACCAAGAGCGATAGCAGCAACACCGATACGTCCTCCGTCAAGAGTAGCCATAGCGATCTTGAAGCCTTCGCCTTCTCTGCCGATAAGGTTTTCAGCAGGAACGATTACGTTGTCAAATGCGAGCTCGCAGTTTGAAGCAGCGCGGATACCCATACGAGGGATATCGTTTCCGATTGTGAATCCGGGCATACCTTTTTCAATGATGAAAGCTGAGATACCCTTTGTTCCCTTTGACTTATCTGTCATAGCGAATACTACGAAAATATCTGAGAAACCTGAGTTTGTGATGAAGATCTTTGATCCGTTAAGAACATAGTGATCTCCTTCTTTTACAGCTGTTGTCTGCTGACCAGCTGCATCTGAACCAGCGTTGGGCTCTGTAAGACCGAAGCAGCCGTATTTCTTACCGCTTGCAAGAGGTCTGTAGTATTTTTCTTTCTGTTCGGGTGTACCGAATGTTCCGATAAGAGTTGTGCAAAGTGAAGTATGTACTGAGCAAGCTGTAGCTGTGCTGGCATCTACTTTTGCAAGCTCTTCGACGCAGAGTGCGTATGAAAGTACGCTTGCACCTGAACCACCGTCTTCTTTAGGGAAGGGGATTCCAAGCATACCGTATTTAGCCATCTTGTCCATGATGCTTACATCATACTTTTCAGCCTCGTCCATATCAGCTGCCTTGGGTTTTACTTCTTTTTCAGCAAATTCTCTGTATAATTGCTGCTGAAGTAATTGTTCTTTTGTTAAACTGAATTCAACCATTATAAAATCCTCCTATTTAATATAATAATGAGCTGCGCGTGAATAATACGGCTGTACAGAATACCAAGTTTACTTGGGATTCTGTATCTGACGGATTAGACACATGGGGCGAGTAGCCCTACCGAGACTTGCCTTGTCAAGTCGAGGTATAGCAGCGATTAGATTACTGGTTTAGCTTCTTTGCGTTTTCACGCTTTATATATCTACCGCCGTCTCTTAAAACAGCAGTCAGATTACCTGAGTTTTTCCTTCTTAACAGAAGTACCTCCCTCCCGTGTCGCAATTCGGGAGGAGAGAAGCTTCCGTATACTGAGGAAGTAATATATATCCGTTAGGATATTACCACAAGACTGCGGATTAACAGTCCCGGGTCATTATCGGCAATCGGTTGTACCTGATTTGCACATATATTATATACAGCAAAAACCGTGCCAACTTCTCTTTCAATCACAAAATAAAACATAATTTGGCAGTTTTGATATTTTTTAAACAAGCCTCGACATTTCATTTGTAATTATTTTAACAATATATCTTTTTTTTAAAAAAGTCAAGTATTTATATACTTAATTCCATAAATTTATAGCTTTCAGGCAGTCTCAAAAATGATACCTCATATATTTTTCCATAAAAAAGCCTCTTAAAAACAGCCGCCGTAAAACCAGGCAAAACCGGGCATCAGTCTCAATTTGGAGACACATTCTCAAATCAGAGACTTTTGCCACCTTTATTTCAAAGGGCTTTTCTCCTATATCGTTCATTTTATGCCTAACCTTATTTATTATATCATAAAAATTATAATTTTGTTGTTAAAATTAAGTCAATAAAAAAACTTTGGTAATATTCACAGTCATCAAAATCCGCCATATTTTTAATTATCCCGTTTTTGCTGATAAAACCGCCGTTTTTGCTGCATAATTCTTTTGACGGCATTTATTTATATTTGTCTTATCATGTATAAATATGCCAAAAACTAATATTATAAATATTAGGGCATTATTACCTGCCCCCTGATTCAGGGCATTTCTGCACAATAAAAGACCTCCCTTAAAGGGAGGTCAAATAAAAGATAAGATATTATTTAGAAAGATGGAATTCAGCAGTTCATTGTGATGTCCCCGTTTTCATCGAATGTCCAGGGCACATCTTCTTCTATAAGGTCAACTTCATCCTTAATTTCTTCATATACTGCCTCACTTACAAGAAGGGTGCTTATATGAAGGGTATTTTCACATACTATAACCTTTGCTTCTTCGGGCTTTGTTTTTCCAAGGGTCTTGAATGCAACTCCAACCGTCTCTTCCTCAGTAGCAAAATGAGGAGGCACCTTTCCTCTTTCGAGATATGTGGTGGGTACAAGATTTATATACATTGCTTCATAATCTATGGAATCCACAAGTTTCTTTGTCGTAAGGTCCGCCAGTCCAATTCCTACGGCGTTTCCGTAAGAATTGGGTGACAGTCTTAATATGGCAAGCTTATTTATTTTAGGAGTTTCAGGCTCGGGAACACCCTTTACCATTATTCTTCCTACAACCTTTGTGTCTACGCCCGTTCCGCTGAACATTTTTCCCATTTCCTTTACTATGAGCACATCCAGCTCGTCAACGGGGAAGTGGGGTACCTGTTTCTGCGCAACCTTGAGAAGTTCGGCTTCTTCCTCAAGGAAGTTCTCGGGTTTGAGAGCTTTTATTATGTATGTTTCGTCAATGGAATTTTCTATTATGGCAATACCCGCAAGATAGGGAGCTTTTTCAAGAGAGACTTTAAAGGAGAGAGGTATTGTCTCTGCCAGATTATAGCCGTGCATGGCTGTAGCTCCCTTTTCTTTTCCCAGACCTACAGCGCACATCTTTACGACGCCGCTTTCGTTTTTAGCCAAAAAGTCTGTGTGGGGTTTTACCCTGTTGACTACTATTATGCCATCGGCTGCATAGGCGTTTTTGTCAAAGTATACGGGCGCTCCGTTCTCTGCCTCGCCAAGCAGAACGGGTTCCATATCCGATCTTACCTCGCATCCCATGGTCTCTTCGTCAATGCCGTACTTATGAAGTACTTCTATCTGTCCCTCTGCCGTTGCTCCGCCGTGGCTTCCCATGGCAGGAACGATAAAGGGTTTTGCCTGGCAGTCAAAAACATAATCAACTGCGGCCTTTACTATTTTATCTATGTTGTTTATGCCCCTTGAACCGGCGCATACCGCTATTTCACTGTCTTTTTTTATTTTTTCCCTTATGCCTATACCATCCAGCTCTTTCCATACGGCTTCTTTGATGTCTCCTATTTTTTCGGAGTTAAGATGCTGGCGTATTTTATACATTTTGGGATATTTGAAATTCATTTCAACATGATACATTCAAAATTCGCCTCCGAATCAGCATTCAGCATATCTTACCTGAACAAGATCAGCAGCGTTATACTCTGTATAGTCCTCACATCCGGGTATGAGTTCGTCTGCCCTTGCGATTATTTCTTCAGGTGTGAGCAGAGGAAGTTCTGTGTGGAGCCATTCCTTTGTAAATCCTACGCTGGCAAGCTCTTCGTATGCCTTCTCTGTGATGTTGTCAAAGTCGATCTCTTTGTGGAGATACTTGGCAACGGTAAGAACTGCGGGTGATCCTCCGATTGTACGTCCGGGAACCATTCCGCACTCAAGCGCCTGAATGATGTACTTAGCAAGCACGGGTTTTGCTGCGCAGATGATGGGGATATGTTTTTTAAGTGTCTTTGCATATTCGCCTGAACCATGGGCTGTATCTCCGCATCTGTACTGGCACTTGGGAACGATACGTCCGTACTGTTCGGGAACTACCATACCGATACCAACCGAAATAACTTCTCCTGTCATTCCGAGAAGAACCTTGCCGTCCTTGAGTATTTCAAGCTGGCCAAGGATAGGAAGAAGTATTTCCTCCATTGTAACGATGTTCATCATCTCTGTTGCTGAGTTGTTGTTTGATGCACGTCCTGTTATAACTACGTTATGTACGGGAATTATTTTCTTTGTATAGTCGGGGCCCATGTAAAGTGTATGTCCGGGATATTTTTCCTTCCATACTTTAAGATGGGGCTCTCTTTTAAGGTCTTCCTCGCCATAGTCAAGGGGAATCATTTCAAGATATCCGAAGTCCTTGTTGATTTTTCCTCTGTCTGACGCTGCCATTCTCATAATTGAACCTTCAACAACGATACCGTCACTGGTTGTTGTGCAGGCATCAAGGTCGATGATGTTAAGTCCCGCAGGTCCGTCTATTGTTGAAGCTACCAGGTCAAAGGCCTCCTTGGGCTCAAGGCCGCAGGCCTTAACGTCTTTTAAGTCTATAAGTACAATGTTAAGAGGGATAAGCTTTCCGTTTAACATTCCCTCCGGTATCATTCTGTATTTTAACTGTGCCATAATATTTCCTCCTTAAATCAACAAATCAATGGTTTCCGATGGCGGGTCTTCTGTCTTCAACGTCTTCGTGGGCGCAGTCAAGAAGATACGCTTCCTCTGTGGGGTGAAGAACATTGATGATCTCAAGAATAGCCTTGCGGCATTTTCCGTCCTTGTCTATTCCCTTTACAATAACCGTCTGCATTGTCTCGGGAACACGGGGAATCATTATAAGCTCAAGTTTTTCTACGTCTTCAATGGCAGCTATCTCGCCTACAGCATGCTCAATACGTCCTGTACGGAGACTCTGCATCTTTGCAGATCTTAAATTTTCAAGACCTTTGATATCTATTTCCTTTGGCACGTTTCCTTTTTCTGCCGCTGCTACCTGCATCTTCTTGATGAACTCCGGTAACTTTGTGTGTAATAATTTCATATTATTCATCCTCTCTTCTTGAAAAAAAGTTTTTCCCAGTCAATTTATTAATTAAGCAAAAACCGTGCCAAATTGAAAAAAGCCCGAAATCTCGGGCTTTTTTCATATCAAAAATATTTATTTTCTTGTTTTCACGACAGTTTTTGTCCTGTTTTCACAACCTATGTAGCGAAATCAAGACCTCTCATCCTTTAATTTATATTTTTCCATCTTCGTATATAAAACAGACCTGTGTATTCCCAGACTGTCGGCGGCTTTTTGTATCTTCCAGCCGTTTTCCTCCAGCACCTGCTTTATATAATCCTTCTCAAATCTTTCCTTGGCGCTTCTGAGGTCGTCGGTGCATACTTTTTTGCCCGAACTTTTTGACCCCGACATCATTTTAGGCAGCGAACTTGCCATAAGTATGCTTGTCCTTCCGTCGGTTATGACATAACGCTCAACCTCGTTTCTCAGCTCCCTGATGTTTCCCGGCCAGGAATATTCCAAAAGCCTCTTTCTCTGGTCCTCGCTGAATTTTACGCTGTGGCCGTATTTCTGGTTGTATTCCTTGAGATAATGCTCCGCCAGGGCCTCTATATCATCGGGTCTTTCCCTAAGGGGCGGTATATAGGCGGGTATTATGTTCAGCCTGTAATAAAGGTCCTCCCTGAATTGTCCTTCTCTTACCATCTTTACCAAATCCCTGTTGGTGGCCGCTATTATCCTGACATTGGTATATATTATATCCGTACTGCCGACCCTCTTTATCTCTCCCGAGTCAAGGAATCTCAAAAGTTTGGCCTGCATAAGCGGTGGAAGGTCACCTATTTCATCAAGAAATACCGTTCCTCCGTTGCCCATCTCAAAAATACCCTTTTTGCCGTTTTTATCCGCTCCCGTAAAGGAACCTTTCTCATATCCGAAAAACTCCGACTCCATAAGCTCGGAAGGAATGGCACTGCAGTTGACGGGCAGAAAAATCTCACCCGAGCGCATACTGTTTGAATGTATGTAATTGGCCAAAACGTCCTTTCCTACACCCGATTCTCCGTAAAGAATTATGGTGCTGTCCGTCTTTGCCAGATAACGCATACTGTCAAAAAGATTTTTCATCTGGGCGTCAGCCGTAATTATGGACCTGTACTTATTGTTGGCCTGCTGTATGAAAAGAAGGGTGTCCTTCATCTCCCTGCGCTTTTCCTTCTCTATGCGCAGTTCGTTTTTCATCTCGTCCATAAATATTTCGTCATGGCTGAAGGCAATTATATATTTTATTTCGCCGTTTTCATATATGGGCTTGGCCACGCAGTCAATGGCCGCTCCCGATGACTGTATGCCCAGCTTTATGACAGCTTCCATGCCCGTCTTAAGCACCTCTATAACCGCCGAGCGGTCCAAAACCCCTTCGTTTACCAAATCATATACGGTCATGGAAAGGGCCCTCTCCATGGATATGTTATACATCTTGGGCAGAGTTGCATTCACATACAGTATCTTTCCCTTTCCGTCGGCTATGAGTATATTTCCGTAATAATAGTCCAGACAGCTCTTGAGCATCTCAAGGGTCTTGGAATCTTCATTGTCTTTACTGTCTTTATAAGTTTTAGGCTCCATTACCAGCGCCTCCAAACATCTAGGTTATCACTTCATTCAATGTTTACTTATATCAGCTTTTTAAGAAGTCTCTCCCAGCTTCTTTCGTCTCCACGCTCCGCTCCCTTATAAAGGCCGTGAAGGCTAATATATTTTTCAACGGCTTCGGGCATAAGATATTTTACCGACCTGCCTTCCGCCGTATTCTGTCTTATATTAGACGAGGATATATCTAAAGCGGGGCCTTCCACAAGTATTATGTCCACGCCCCTTTTCAAAAGCCTGTCCACAGCTTCTCCCGCTTCGTATCCCGGCCTTGTGACCGCCGCAAAGGAACATATCTTTGAAAGGGCATCAAAATTTTTCCAGCCGGCTATATCTTCCAGCACATCGGCTCCCGTTATGAAATACAGCTTAGCGTCTTTATCGCAGCGTTTTCTTATTTCCTCCACCGTATCGGCCGTATAAGAAAAGCCTCTTTTATCTATCTCAACGGAGGATACACAGAAACTTTCATTGCTTTCTGCCGCAAGACAGGTCATAACGTACCTCCTTAATCCGTCAGTAACTCCGTGCTTTTTATAGGGTGTGTGGCCCGTGGGTATGAATACAACCTTATCCAGCCCCAGCCTGTCCCTGGCAGTCTCCGCCGCTATGAGATGGCCGTTATGTATGGGGTCAAAGGTTCCTCCCATTATGCCTATTTTCTTTAAACCCCTGAGGCCGGTTTCCTCTTTGGCACGCCTCTTTGTCTCGGAAAGAAGGACTATTTCTCCCCTTACGGCGGCGGCTCCCTTTCTTCCTCCGCTTCCGTCGGAAATAAATATAAATTCCCGTCCGCTCTTTTCCAAAGCATCATACAGCATTTCCGTATCCTTGGATATGCCCGTTAAATCTTTCATATACTCCGGCATATTTTGTGCGTTTTTCACGCTGCCCGTTATTTCCTCCGCAAGGGACATATCCTCTCCCTCAAGGGCAAAGGCATATTCTCCCGGCCTTGTCACAAAGGTAAATCCGTCTTTTGAAAATATTTCCCTTTCAGCCGATACACACTCTCCGCCCATTGTGCCAAGCAGTCCTCCCGTGGGACAGTCCGCTTCCGCCGTCTCCACCGAAGCTCCGAAAACAATGACATCATCTTTAAATGGAGAAAGCAGTGTTTTCAATATATCCGAAAGCCTGTAGTCTATGGTATAGGCTGACCTGTATTTTCCAAACTCCATGGCATCAAGGGCCGAAAGGGCTTCTTTTATTTCTCCGCTCCTGCCGTCTTTACATAAAACACATACCGCCAGGGGCGTTTTATCCGCCATAAGTGAGTCATATACAAAGGACTCCATAATATCACCTTACAACTCGTGTTTTTATAAATTATGCTCCGTACTTGGCCTTAAGGGCTTCAAGCATATTTTTATTTATAAGCTCCAAATCTTCCTCTGACTTCAAATAGCTCTCCTTAAATGCACAGGCTTCCTCATAGGGTCCGGGAAGATTGAATACTACGGCATTCCCCAGCCTGCCTATTACGAGTTTGCTCCACATATGGCCGTTTTTGCCATAGAGGGCGCCTTCGTGTATATCTTCAAGTATGCTGTCCAGGGACGTATGGGTGTAGTCCTTTCCGAGGGTTGAGCTGTAGCGGTGTCCGCCGCCGCTGCCGCCTAAAAGTATTATGAGGTCATAGCCTTCGCCCGCAAAGCCCTTTATGGTATTTGTTATATTTTCTTCTTTATCAATAACGGGGGCCGTCCTTGCCACAAAGGCCGAAGGATTAACGGCAAGAAGCTGTCCCATTACCGCAGGGCTGTCCGTATCAAGTACTATTCCCGCCGCAAGCTCGTCGCCTGTGGGTATTATTACTGCCTTTGAAAACATATCAAAGCCACCTTTCTTTCATACACTGTCCTTCCGCATAGGCAGGAACATCATCTATATTTACCGTCTTTATCTTGCTTACCGAAGAAATCTGGGCCAGGTCCGTAAGGGTTATGCCCTCCGCCAAGGATACCGCCTTTATAAGTCCGTCGCCTTCCCTTAAAATATCTTCTTCCTCTATGCCGTAAACGTCCATCTCAAGGGATGAACCCGTAACGCCTATTATTCTTACTACGCTTTTAAGCTTATCCTTTATAAGGGCTTCAAGCTCCTGTATATTGAGGCCCTTTACGTCTATTCCCGTAATTTTTACAACGGTTTTATCAACCTGTACTATTACTTTACTGTCGTCCATTTTGGTTTCCCTCCTAGAGTTTCGTTTTAACTAATTATAATTGTTTTTAAAAATGTTGTAAATACAAGACATTTTCAATTTCAGCACAATATATCTGAACCCTGCTGCTGAACCTTCATTTCAAAATTTCATATTATTTAATGTATATACTCCACGGACAGTGTGTTTATTTTTTCTGCCTGTATTTTTGTATTGACTTGATATGCTATGTGCGGTATATACTTATATTATAAATATAAAAGGAGGACAAAAAATGTATTGTGTAAGAAAAGTGACCGAAGACCTCTATTGGGTAGGAGGAAATGACCATCGTCTTGCCCTTTTTGAAAATATTCATCCTATCCCCCGAGGAGTTTCATACAACTCATACCTGCTCACCGACGAAAAAAACGTTTTATTTGATACAACTGACTGGTCCGTATGCCGCCAGCATATCGAAAACATAAAAGCAGTCCTTGGTGACAAAAAACTTGACTATCTTGTAATAAACCATATGGAGCCTGACCATGGCGCTTCCCTTGAAGAAGTACTTATCCGTTATCCCGAAGCTAAAATCATAAGCACAGACAAGGCATTTACCATGATGAAACAGTTTGGCTTTGATATAGGAGACCGCGGCATCGTTGTTAAAGAGGGCGACACCATGTCATTCGGAAAGCATACCGTTACATTCGTAGGCGCATCAATGATTCACTGGCCCGAAGTAATGGTTACATTTGATACCACAAACGGTGTTCTTTTCTCAGCCGATGCCTTTGGCTCATTCGGAGCCCTTGACGGAAAGCTCTTTAACGATGAAGTGGACTTTGACCGCGACTGGATAGACGACGCCAGAAGATATTACACAAATATCGTTGGCAAATACGGAACATTCGTACAGAAGCTCCTTAAAAAAGCCCAGACTCTGGACATTAAGATGATATGCCCTCTCCATGGTCCCGTATGGAGAAGCAATATAGAATATTTTGTGGACAAGCACGACAAATGGAGCAGATACGAGCCCGAAGAAAAGGGTGTAGTTATTGCCTATGCTTCAATGTACGGCAACACCGAAACAGCTGCCCAGGCCCTTGCATCAAAGCTTGTTGAAAAGGGCTGCACAAACGTTAAGGTATATGACGTATCAAATACCCATGTATCCACACTTATTGCGGAATCATTCAAGTACAGCAATATCGTCCTTGCTTCCGTTACCTACAATCTCGGAATCTTCCCTGTTATGCTTAACTTCCTTGAGGATATGAAGGCACTCTGCCTCACAAACAGAAAGATATCCATTATTGAAAACGGAACATGGGCTATAAAGAGCGGTACTCTTATGACAGATTTCGTTACAAACGAGCTTAAGGGAATGGAGATAATCGGAAACAAGTTCACAATTTCATCATCAATGAAAGCCGATAAGGAAGCCGAGCTTGATGCCCTTGCCGATGCCCTTATTGAGTCAATGAAATAATTTAAAGTTTAAACAGGCGGACCCGCCAAAAAGAGCGGTTTCGTCTGTTTTTTATTTCTGGCACTTTCCTTTTTATCTCAGAATATTTTCTTTTTTCTTAACTTTTACCGGAAATGGTGACATAATACAAAAAATGTGATATGTTCTCTTTCTAAAGATTTATATATGATGCCGCCGGCTGTGCAGACGCCCCGGTATAGTTTGGCACAGGCACATATAGATATACTTTTTTAAAATATTATAAGGAGGAATGTTCATGGAAAATTTAAAGAAGTTTACCGGCATTCTTACAGGACGTTTTGATAACTCGGAGCAGTTTAGCAGATTAAAATCCGAAGGTGTGCAGGGTTTCCCCTATGCGGAACATGTGAATACCGTATGCAACGATAAAATCATTGGTCTGCCCAAGGATTTTGACGGCATATTTATGGTAGAAGAAAGCTATTATACCGTAGGCGAAATAACAAAGCCCATGCCCCATCTCTTTTTATTCACCGAGGAAGGTGACGGAGTGAAACTCACATCCTGGGAACTTCCCGAAGGATATGACAAGACATCATTTACCTGGGACTCCCTCGAAGGCGTTGAATATTCAAAGCTTAAGGTTTCCGAAAAATTCACACCTGCCGTATACAAACTCAAAGACGGAGTATGGGAAGGCGGAAGTGTAAGTATGTTCTCACCCGTACTGAAATTTACCCTTTTCGAGCGTTTTTCGGAAGACTGTCTTGAAGTTTCCGAAAGTATGGAAGTCAACGGCAAAAAAACATTCGGCTATGATGAGCCCATCATATACAAGAGAAAAAATGATATAAAAAACCACCCGCAGGGGTGGTTTAAAGTTGTCGATAACATCGACAACCTTTCGTCAAAGCCACATTTTATTTAAGGCTTTGACGAACAAACAGAAGTATAAAGCATTGTTCAAGCACTTTGCAGTGCAAAGTCAGCTTCGCTGCCCCCGTTTCTTCGGGGTGCTGAGTTCCATCGGCTAAAAAGCCTGGAAACTCCTGCTTTTCCTCGTCGGAAATGAATTCCGACTGCGGATTCCAGTTGGGAAACATAACACCGCCAAGACAGGCGGACAGCCATTTATGGCTGGCATTTGCGCAG
>CABPCX010000011.1 GCA_902406135.1 uncultured Eubacteriales bacterium | reverse complement strand
TATTTTCCTTTCATAAAATATTGAGCTTTGGTAAAAATATTAATAAATATTATAAATTTAAAAAAAGATTACCGCAAGTAATAAATTTCAAACATAATTTAACAAATCAGTACAGAATAATAAAAAATGATAAAACAGCCTTTTTGCCGTAAAAGCGCCGTTTTAATCATTCCCAGTATATCTTGTCTGCTTAAAGGTTAAATTAAATTCTGCGGAAGATAAGCTCCGCAAAAGTGGTGTTCAGGGAAGTGAGATTTTTGAAAAAGGCTGGGAAAATTTGTTTTTTTTCTTTATTTACAGCGGCAATACTGTCTTTCTTTCCGGTTTCTCTGAACGGGCAGGAAAGTGAGGCTGCACCTGCTGCTGCCGTCGAAAATACCGAAAAAATGCTTATACCCGGCGGACAGGCCGTAGGTATAACATTGGAGAGCGACGGAGTTCTTGTCCTTGGTACGGGAAACGTAACGGGAAAAGACAGACACATATATACTCCGGCGGCACAGCTTCTCAAGGAAGGCGACATAATACTTGAGGCAGACGGAGTGTATGTCAATGACAAGGAAGCTCTTGAAAATGCTATAAGAAACAGTGATGAAACGCTTGAGCTTACCGTAGTGAGAGATGACAGCAAGGTTGATGTCAGCATCACACCCGTTGAATGTCTGGAAGACGGGAGCAACAAAATAGGCGTATGGGTAAGGGACAGCACACAGGGAATAGGTACACTGACATATATAGATCCCGAAGACTCAAGCTTTGGTGCTCTGGGACACGGAGTGTATGACACGGATACGGGAAAGCTTATGGCCTTAAAAAGCGGCCTGGTCGTTGAAAGCAAGATTACGGGAATAAAAAAGAGTGAAAAAGGAGCGCCCGGAGAGCTGACGGGAGTGCTTGACAAAGGTTCTGTAATGGGAGATATAGCAGAAAATAACGAGTGCGGAATATACGGAAACCTTAATGCGGAAACGGCTGACAGTCTGTATAAAGAGGCACTCCCGGCTGCATCTGCCGATGAAGTAAAAACAGGTGAAGCCGTTATACTTTGTACCGATGAAGACGGAAACATAAATGAGTACGAAATAGAGATTGAAAGCGTTAATCTCAATCATTCGGAAGAAGACAAAGGAATGGTAATAAGAATAACCGATGATGAACTCAAAGACGCAGCCGGCGGCATAGTACAGGGAATGAGCGGTTCGACCATAATCCAGAACGGAAAAATAATAGGTGCCGTGACCCATGTGTTTATTAAGGAGCCGGACAGAGGATACGGCATATTTATTGAGAATATGCTTAAAAACGATATATAAAGATGGGCGGACTTGTCCGCCCTTACATATAAAAAACTTGTCTGATGTCATAATATTTATTATAATCTAAAAACAGGAGGCGAAGACATAGTGACAAAAGAGCTATACACCATAGGAGAAACAGCCAAACTGCTTGGCGTATCAACGCAGACACTCAGATTTTACGACAAGAAAAAAATACTCAGCCCCATTCACATCGATTCCGACACAGGATACAGATACTATTCGTACAAACAGTTTAATATTATTGACAGGATAAAATATCTTCAGGGTTTTGGGCTTTCCCTTGATGAGATAGCGGTGATAATAAAAGAAGGTACGGTTGACGGTCTTATACCGTTTCTATATAAACAGAAAAATAATCTTTTTGATGAAATACAGAGTGCTAAAGAAAAGATAAAAGATATTGAATGGTACATAAATTATTTTTCGTATTTGAAGAATAATGATTCGGGGATGTTTATATACCGCATACATCAAGAGGAGAGATATATACTCCAAGTGTCCGTTTATGAGAATGATGAACTTTCGGATATGGAGATAAGGCTTGCCGCGCTGAAGGCCAAGACAGAGTATTCAAAGTTAAAATACAGAAGACTTTACGGATATAAAGTGGAGTTTGACGGACTGATAAATAAAAGATTTGAACCCTATACGTATTTTATTTATATGAATCAGAAACCGGAATTCTGCTCTGGAAATATAGATGTGCTCCCGGAGGGAGAGTATATATGTTTCAGGACGCCAATACTTAAGGAAGACTGGAAAGCTGATGTAATTAAAAATTATTTTGACGGTATGCCTAAGCCAAAGCTGGCAGTTGCCCTTGAATTTGAAGATAATCTGGTTGACTGGTCGGATGCGGTATACGAAGTACAGATGCTTATATGATAAAAAGACTGAAATAATCAGTCTTTTTTTGTTGAAAAATTATTGACATTATTCTTAGTATAACCTTTAGGATTGTTAAAAGAATTTAAAGGGGCAATATATTTTATTCCTTTATAGTAAGACAATGATTAATTCCCGATTTAAGCTGAATTATTTGAGAAAACGTGATTTTTGCATATAACTTAAGGATAGGAATGTATGAGAGGTTTTAATTTATATAGGTAATATATGGAAACTTAGCCGGGAATTTATAAAAATCCCCCTCTATGATTATATGCTCCGATATTTTCTGCAGCCGGAGCCGTTAAAGACATTACTGTATGTAATTTTTATAACGGTATATGGCAGTTATGACAAGACTGTGGCTTAAAGCCTAAATAACCTGCTAAAGTTTATATTTTGTTTTCAGAAAGGGGTCTAAGCTGAAATAAAATAAGCGGCAGGAAAAACTGGTTTTAAAGATTTCAGAAAAATAAAAAATGTGAAAATGCCTGTGGCATAAAACAGAATCTATATTTTGAGAAATCATAAAGCGGCAGTTAAATTTTAAAGGGGAGGAAGAAAAATGGATTCTATTCTTAACAGTATTCTGATAGTAATTCAGACCATATCAGAATTTATGTGGGGAACACCGATGACTGTGGCCCTCGTCGGTACAGGTCTTTACCTGACAATAAAATTTAAGGGCAGATACATAACAAAAATGAAATTTCATTTCCAGAATACCTATGGAAAGATGTTTAAAAAGGGAGACGGCGAGGGAAGTGTTTCCGGATTTGCCGCTGCCTGTACAGCCATGGCAAATACCATCGGTGTTGGAAATATCGGCGGTGTTGCCACAGCCATAACCATGGGAGGACCCGGAGCCGTATTCTGGATGTGGCTGTCAGGACTTCTTGGTATGTCCACAAAGGCCTGTGAGATAATCATAGGACAGAGATACAGAGTAAAATTCGATAAATCCAAGGACGAGTATTTATGTGACCGTTCATTTGTAATGAAAAATGCCCTCGGCTGGAAGAAAGGTGCCGTAGTACTTGCGGTATTCTGCTTTATGTTTGGCCCCTGGACCTGCTGTGTGCAGACAGAGTCACTTACAAGCTCTCTTTATGAAGGCTTTGGCATAGACCCTAGAATATCAATTGCCGTAATGGGAATCACCTGCTTTATTACTATAGCAGGAGGCCTTAAGAGAATTTCAGCAGTTATGGAAAAGACAGTGCCTTTTATGGCTATGGCTTACATAATTGCCGGCATAGGAATACTTATTATATATATAGATAAGGTTCCCTATGCCTTTGGACTTATATTCAAGAGCGCATTTACACCCATGGCCGGTGTAGGAGGATTTGCCGGAGCGACCGTAAGAGACGCGGTAAGATACGGTATAGCAAGAGGACTTTACTCAAACGACGCGGGAACAGGTTACGGAATAGTTGCCCATGCTTCAGGAAAGACTGACCACCCTGTACGCCAGTCATCTTGGGGCTGGGGAGAAGTTTTCCTTGATACAATAGCCGTATGTTCGGTTACAGCCATTTCAATAATAATTACAAACGTATATATTGATTATCCCGATGTTACCAGTGCCCAGCTCACAACCGTTGCGTTTAAAGTTGCTTACGGTAATTTTGGCGGATACTTTATGGCCATAGCAACAACAATTTTTGTATGGACTACAATAATAGGTATGTATTATTCATGTACAAAGTCCATAGATTATGCCTTTGGCGACACTAAGGCCAATAAGGTTGCTACACCCATATATATGGTTTACTATATGCTTCCCTGCCTGTTCTTCTATAATATAGAGGCAGACCTTCTCTGGGCGGCTACAGACCTTATAAGCGCTATGTACGTTGTTATAACTCTTGTCTTTATCTATGCCAAGAGAAAGGAAATATTCAGACTGTATAACGACTTCTGGGACAGATTTATACCTGATATAAACAGAGGAGAACATCCTGAACCTGTATCCTACGAAACTATTGAAAAATAAGGGGGCTGTATTATGGATAGATTTTCAGAACTATTGAAAAATAATAAACTCGTAATCATCGACGGAGCCATGGCTACTCAGCTGGAAGCAAGGGGCTGTGACATCAATGATGAGCTTTGGTCTGCAAAGATGCTTGCTGAAAGACCTGAGCTTATTGAGGACGTTCATTATACATATTTTGAGGTTGGAGCTGATATAGGCATCTCAGCCAGCTATCAGGCTACTGTACCCGGATTTATGAAAAAGGGATTCTCAAGGGAAGAAAGCGAAAACCTTGTTAAAAAGTCTATGACACTGCTCATAAATGCAAGAAACAAATACCAGGAGAAGCACCCTGAAAGAAAGAATCTTGTGGCCTCTGCTGCCATTGGACCCTATGGCGCATATCTTGCCGATGGTTCAGAATATACCGGTGATTATAAAGTAGACCCTGAAATCATTGAAGCATTCCACAAGGAAAGAATGCAGCTTCTTAAAGACGCAGGAGCGGAAATTTTTGCCTGCGAGACCCTTCCCTGTCTGTGGGAGGCCGAGATAATCCTTAAAGCTGCAAAGGAACTGGATGTACCCTGCTGGTTCAGCTTCAGCTGTAAAGACAATGAGCATATAAGCGACGGAACTCCCATAGCAGACTGTGCCGAAAGACTGGACAAAGAGGACATAGTTAAGGCCATAGGTGTAAACTGTACATATCCTATATATATTTCCGAGCTTATTAAAAATATTAAATCTAAGAGTACAAAGCCCGTTATTGTATATCCCAACAGGGGAGAGGAATATGACCCTGTCAAAAAGGTATGGCTTGGAGCTCAAAACGGAAAAAACTTTGGATACTGGGCAGAAAAATGGTATGAAGACGGTGCCCAGGCCATTGGCGGATGCTGCAGAACAACTCCTGAAGATATTAAGGAAGCGGCAGAATTCAGAGACAGACTTACAAAATAATAAAAACTGAATGTTAAATCATTAAGGGTATAAAAAACCGGACGCAGTTGTATATGCGTCCGGTTTTGTTAATTTGAAGTAAAATAATCTTAATAATTTAGCGATTTAACGAAGATTTAACATAAATTTGGTTGGAGATTTAACCAATACTTTATATACTATATCCGTACCTGAGAAATGGTACAAAATAAATAAAGTTTGTAAAGACATTTTTATTTAAAGGAGTATTTGGAAATGAAAAAGAAAATTTTAGCTTTACTTATGGCATCTTTAATGGTAGTTGGCGTTGCTGCTTGTTCATCATCAAGTGAAACAGCAGAAGGCGAGCAGACAACAGAGGAAACAGCTGAAGGCGAAACAACTGGAATGACAGGCGCTATCTCAGTTATCTCTCGTGAGGAAGGTTCAGGAACAAGAGGAGCTTTCGTTGAACTTATGGGAGTTGTTGATGAAGAGGACAACGACATCACAACAGTAAATGCAGAAATCACAAACTCAACATCAGTTATGCTTACAACAGTAGCTGGCAACCCTGCATCAATCGGATATGTTTCACTTGGTTCACTTTCAGACGAAGTTAAAGCTCTTAAAGTTGACGGTGTTGAAGCTACAGTTGATACAGTAAAATCAGGAGATTACAAAGTAGCAAGACCTTTCCTTCTTGCATACAAAGACGGCAGCCTTTCAGATGTTGCTCAGGATTTCTTAAACTTCATTTTAAGTGATGACGGACAGGCAATCATCGGTGAAGAAGGATACATCAGCGTTGCAGAAGGCAATACATACGAAGCAAGCGGACTTTCAGGAAAAATCGTTCTTGCAGGTTCTACATCAGTTGCACCTGTAATGGAAGTACTTGCAGACGCTTACAAAGCACTTAACCCCGATGTAACAATCGAAATCCAGCAGACAGGTTCAGGCGCAGGTATCACATCAGCTACTGAAGGTGTATGTGACTTTGGTATGTCATCTCGTGAACTTAAAGATAGCGAAGCTGCTGAACTTGCAAGCACACAGATCGCTATGGACGGTATCGCAGTTGTCGTTAACAACGAAAACACTCTTGATGACATCACATCAGAACAGATCAAGAGCATCTACCTTGGAGAAACAACAGACTGGGCAGACGTTAAGTAAGATAAATAAAACTGAAAATTTTTAAAAAATTAAACCGCCTGCACCTTCGGCGGTTTAATTTGTAAAAAGAGAAGTTTTATGTTTGATAGGAGGACTATATGAGAGCAAGAGAAGTAATAATGAAAATAGTATTCCTGCTCTGTGCCTGTGTTTCGATCGTAGCAGTTATCGCAATATGTGTATTTATGTTTGCAAACGGATTTCCGGCAATTGCCGAAATAGGACCGGCAAACTTCCTTTTAGGAACGGAGTGGAGACCCGGACAAAACCTGTTTGGTATCTTCCCAATGATAATCGGAAGTATCTATGTTACAGCAGGAGCAATAATCGTTGGAGTTCCCATAGGAATTTTATGTGCAGTATTTTTAGCTTTCTACTGCCCCAAAAAACTCTACTCACTTTTAAAACCCGCAGTTGACCTGCTTGCAGGAATACCTTCAATAGTATATGGTTTCTTCGGTCTTGTGGTAATAGTTCCTGTTATTCAGCAGGTGTTTAGCACAGGCGGAAAAGGAATACTTACAGCATCAATCCTTTTAGGAATAATGATTCTGCCTACGATAATCGGTGTTACGGAATCATCTTTAAGAGCAGTGCCTGAAAGCTATTATGAAGGCTCACTGGCCCTTGGAGCAACAAAGGAAAGAACAATTTTCAGATCCGTAATGGTTGCGGCCAAATCAGGCGTAATGAGCGGAGTAATCCTTGGTATAGGCCGTGCCATAGGCGAGACCATGGCGGTTATAATGGTTGCCGGAAACCAGGCAGCAATACCCGAAAGCATACTTTCCGGAGTAAGAACACTTACGGCAAACATCGTTCTTGAGATGGCTTATGCGGCAGACCTTCACAGAGACGCACTCATAGCCACAGCGGTAGTACTTTTCGTATTCATACTCATAATAAATATTTGCTTTTCACTTGTTAAAAGGAGGAACGGTTAATGCAGAAGCTTAAGGAATATACAAAACACCCGGGTTCCTTCCTTGTGTTTATTTTGATAATACTTGCCACCGTTATAACAGTAGGAACTATGGTATTCCTTGTGGCTTACATACTTATAAGAGGAATACCCAATATAACACCCGAACTTTTCGAGTGGAAATATACATCAGAAAACGTCTCGATGATGCCTGCCATAATCAATACAGTATTGATGACTGGATTTACACTTCTTATGGCTGTGCCTGTCGGAGTTTTTTCCGCTGTATATCTTGCCGAATATTCTAAAAAAGGATCAAAACTCGTAAAATTAATAAGACTTACGGTTGAAACCCTTGCGGGAATACCTTCAATTGTTTACGGACTTTTCGGTTTCCTTGCATTTGTAATCGCACTTAAATGGGAATATTCGTTTTTAGCAGGTGCCATAACCCTTGCGATTATGGTGCTTCCGGTAATAATGAGAACAACAGAAGAAGCCATTATGGCTGTACCTGATTCATACAGAGAAGGAAGCTTCGGACTTGGCGCCGGAAAATTAAGAACAATTTTCAGAATAGTAATACCGAGTGCTATGCCGGGTATACTTTCCGGAGTAATACTTGCCATAGGACGAATAGTCGGAGAAACCGCGGCACTTATCTTTACTGCCGGAACAACGGCTGCCGTACCTGAAAATATGTTTTCTTCAACCAGAACACTGGCGGTTCATATGTACTGCCTCCTTTCGGAAGGACTTTACACAGAACAGGCATACGCTACGGCAGTAGTACTTCTTGTAATGGTAATAATAATAAACGCTTTATCAGGTTTCTTTGCCAAGAAGCTTACTAAAAACTGACGGAGGAACATTATGAGTAAAATAGAAATTAAAAATATGGAATTATATTATGGCGATTTCAAAGCCATAAAAGGTATAAATCTTTCTATCCCGCCCAATGAAATAACAGCTTTCATCGGACCTTCAGGATGCGGAAAATCAACTGTATTAAGATCTTTAAACAGAATGAATGACCTTATAGAAGGCTGCAAAATAACAGGCGAGATACTTCTTGACGGTAAGGATATATATAAAGGTATGGACGTAAACCTCCTCAGAAAAAGAGTAGGTATGGTGTTCCAGAAACCCAATCCTTTCCCCATGAGCATCTATGACAACATTGCCTACGGTCCCAGAACCCACGGCATACGTTCAAAAGTAAAACTTGACGATATAGTAGAAAAATCATTAAGAGACGCTGCTTTATGGGACGACGTTAAAGACAGACTTAAAAAGAGCGCCCTTGATATGAGCGGCGGCCAGCAGCAGAGACTCTGTATTGCAAGAGCTTTGGCGGTTGAGCCTGAAGTACTTCTTATGGACGAGGCAACAAGTGCCCTTGACCCCATTTCTACATCAAAAATAGAAGACCTTGCTATGGAACTTAAAAATAAGTATACTATAGTTATGGTAACCCATAATATGCAGCAGGCAGCCAGAGTTTCTGATAAAACAGCTTTCTTCCTTCTTGGAGAAGTTATTGAGTTTAATGATACTGAAACCCTGTTCTCAATGCCTACAGATAAAAGAACAGAGGATTATATAACAGGGAGGTTTGGTTAATGAGAAACAAATTCGACGAGCAGCTTGAAAAGCTGCATATTGAGCTTATTAAGATGGGGGCATTATGTGAGGAAGCCGTAACTACAGCTATATGTGCCCTTGAAAAAAATGATGTAACAGCACTTCATAAGGTTTTTGAAACCGACGGTGAAATAGACCAGGCTGAAAGAGATATTGAAAGACTCTGCATGAAGCTTCTTCTTCAGCAGCAGCCCGTAGCTACTGATTTAAGAGTTATTTCTTCAGCGCTTAAAATGATAACCGATATGGAAAGGGTAGGCGACCAGGCATCTGACATCGCTGAAATAGCAAAAATTATAATCGAAGGCGGACATGGCATCAACGAAGATATGAAAAAAATGGCGCATGAGGCCGTTAAGATGGTAACAGACAGCGTTGATTCCTTTGTAAAGAAAGACCTGGAGCTGGCAAGAAAAGTTATAGCTTATGATGATGTAGTTGATAACTGGTTCTCAAAAATGAAAAAAGATGTTATAGAGATGATATCAAAGGACAGCTCTCTTGGAGAATATTCCATCGACCTTCTTATGATTGCAAAATATCTTGAACGTATAGGAGACCATGCAACAAACATTGCTGAATGGGTAGAATTCTCCATAACAGGAGAAAGAAGCAAGAATAACTGAGGTGAGCGAATTGGTATCTTATGAGGAAGTAAAGAAAAATCCTGCTATAAATACATATATCCAAAAGGCAGACGAATCGCTCAGAGCCTTAGGCTACACCGAACATTCCTTTGCGCACGTAGTAAATGTTGCAGTTACGGCCGAGTATATATTGAAAACCATGAGCTACAGTGAACATGAAATAGAAACAGCTAAAATCGCAGCATACCTTCACGACATAGGAAACCTTGTAAACAGAGTAGACCATTCCCAAAGCGGAGCCGTAATGGCCTTCCGTCTCCTTACAAATATGGAAATGGAGGCGGAGGATATCGCTACAATAACCACCGCCATAGGAAACCATGACGAAGGCAACGGAGTACCTGTCAATGCTGTGGCTGCGGCATTGATACTTGCTGATAAGTCTGATGTAAGACGCTCAAGGGTAAGAAACAGCGATATATCTACCTTTGATATCCACGACAGAGTGAATTATTCAGTTGTCAGCAGCAGACTTGTGATAAACGAGGAAAAAACGTTCATCACGCTTGTTCTTTCAATCGATACGAATTACGGCTCGGTAATGGACTATTTTGAAATATTCTTAGGCCGCATGATACTTTGCAGGAAGGCGGCTGAAAGGCTTGGACTTCAGTTTAAGCTTATGATTAACGACCAGCCTTTAATATGATTTATCAGACAGGAAGGGAAAATAATGATATATTTGCTTGAAGATGATGAAAGTATCCGCAGCTTTGTGGAATATGCGCTTAATAATTCCGGCCTTGAGTCAAAGGGATTCGAGAAACCCTCTGACTTTTGGAAAGGAATAGGAGAAGAAATACCTTCTCTTGTCATACTCGATGTTATGCTTCCGGAAGAGGACGGCCTTGAGGTGCTTAAAAAGTTAAGAAACAGGAGCGAAACAAAAAAAGTTCCTGTTATTATGTTAACGGCTAAGGATTCCGAATATGATAAGGTAATAGGCCTTGACTCCGGTGCCGATGACTATGTTTCAAAGCCCTTTGGAATGATGGAGCTCATATCAAGAATAAAAGCTCTTATGAGAAGGACTGCGGATGAAACTAAAAAAGACGAGTATACAGTTGGCGGCCTTTATGTATGCCCCTCAAAGCATATCGTAAGAGCCAACGGAAATGATGTTGTACTGACATATAAGGAGTTTGAACTGCTCTGCCTTCTTATATCAAACAGAGGAACCGTATTTAACAGAGACCAGATTCTTCAGAGAATATGGGGCTTTGAATTTGACGGAGAAAACAGAACAGTAGATGTTCATATACGTACTCTCAGGACTAAGCTTGGAGAATGCGGACGTCTTGTGGAAACAGTAAGGGGTATAGGATATAAAATTGGAGGGTGAGAGATGACAAAGAAAATTTTTCGCAGCATAATATGTGCTTCATTTGTCACCTTTCTGGCCTGCTTTGTATTCATAATGGGAATACTGTATGAATACTTCAATAACAGCCTCTTGAAAGAGCTTAGAAATGAGGCTGATATCGTTGAACAGGGAATAGAGCTCTACGGCGAAAAATACCTTGAAAATATAGATTCTGCAAACAGGATAACATGGATAGAGTCAGACGGAAACGTGCTCTATGACAGTGAAATAGACGCTTCCAAACTTGAAAACCATTCAGAGAGGGAAGAAGTCATAGAAGCCTTTGAAAGCGGAAGCGGCTCCAGTCAAAGATATTCCACGACCTTTGCGGAGCGAAATATATATTATGCTAAGCTTTTGGATAATGATACCGTAATAAGAATATCCAGTTCACAATATACGGTATGGGCTTTGCTTTTGGCAATGGTTGAGCCGATGCTTTTTGTGTTTGTAATAGTTATTATAATATCGGTATTTCTGGCTGTAGCGCTCTCTAAGAAAATTGTCAGGCCGCTTAATGATATGGACCTTGAAAACCCTGACGTGGACGAGAGTTATCCCGAAATATCTCCTTTATTAAGGAAAATCAGCCGTCAGAATATGCTTATTAACAGGCAGATGAAAGCCCTTAAAAAGAATGAAGAGGAGTTTATGACCATAACTTCAAATATGAGTGAAGGCCTTGTAATCATAGACAAAAATACTGAAATACTCTCATTTAATAGCGGAGCTTTGAAACTGCTTGGAAAAGATAAGGCTGAGCTTGGAGAAAGCATATTTACTTTAAACCGCTCGGAAGGATTTAGAAATGCGGTGGATGAAGCCCTTAAGGGAAACCACGGCGAAGGCAGTCTGGAAATAGACGGACGTATATGCCAGGTACTTGCCAATCCGGTATTTGACGTAGATGTAAGAGGCGCTGTGGTGCTTATTATGGACGTCACCGAGAAAGAGCAGAGGGAAGCTTTAAGAAGGGAATTTACATCAAATGTATCCCAGGAGCTTAAAACACCGCTCACATCCATATACGGAATATCCGAAATAATGATGAATGGCATTGTTAAGCCGGAGGATATGGGAAGGTTTGCGGAAAATATCCACAATGAGAGCGGAAGGCTCATAAATCTTGTCAGCGATATAATAAGACTTTCTCAGCTTGATGAGCTTTCGGACGAGATAGAGAAAGTACCTGTCGATATATACGCATCGGCAAAAAGCGTTGCGGAAAGGCTTAAGTCTCTGGCTGAAAAAAATGAAGTTACTATTGATGTATCCGGAGAGAAAACCATTATCAACGGAGTAAACTCAATGATAGATGAAATAATATATAATCTCTGCGAAAATGCCGTAAAATACAATAAAACCGGCGGAAAGGTAAGTATATTCGCCGGAATTGAAAACGGTAAAAAGACAATAAAGGTATCGGATACGGGAATAGGCATCCCTAAAGAGGACTTTAACAGAATATTTGAAAGATTCTACAGGGTAGATAAGAGCCATTCAAGAAAAATAGGAGGCACCGGTCTGGGGCTCTCCATAGTAAAACACGGAGCGGCATATAACGGCGCCAGAGTTGAAGTCGAAAGCAGAGAAGGAGTCGGAACGACTTTCAGAGTTATATTTGACTTGGACGATAATGAATGACGGCTTAACAATGCTCGAAATATAAGAAGTATTAGAAGAATTTAGCATACTCTTTTTGTGTAAATATATGGATATTATGAAATAATGTACATATATTGCCAAAGGAGTGATGTTATGAAAAAACTTCTTGCTGTTATGATGGCGGCATCTGTTTTGATAATGGCTTTTCCACAGACGATATATGCTGAATATGTGGATAAAGGCATACACGAAGCCTATTTATTCGGATATCCCGACGGGACCATAAGACCTGAAGAATATATGACCCGAGAAGAAGCTGCAACCGTACTTTACAGTATTTTCAAAGACAGCTTATATACAGACAAAAGCAGTATTTCCGCATTTGATGACGTAGACATTGAAAGGTGGTCAGCAGAGGCGGTAAACTGTCTGTATGCCAACGGTATTATTTCCGGAAACGGAACTTCCTTCAGACCTGAGGATAAAATAACAAGAGCTGAGATGGCCTCTATGATATACAGGCTTTCCGACAGCAGATTTGGTGCAAAGAAATTTAATGATATCGAAGGCCACTGGGCTCAGAAATTTATTGAGTACGTGTCAGCGGAGGGCTGGATAGCAGGCTACAGTGACGGAAGTTTCAGACCGGATGAAAAAA
The DNA here is from genome assembly GCA_902406135.1 of uncultured Eubacteriales bacterium. GTDB lineage: Bacteria > Bacillota > Clostridia > Lachnospirales > Anaerotignaceae > Metalachnospira. The sequence continues at coordinate 3,323 of CABPCX010000011.1, read as the reverse complement.
TAACCAGGGCTGAAGCGGCATTTCTTATAAACAGCGTTTTGGAAAGACAGCCTGAAAATGAAGATGCACTGCTTCCCGATATGAAAGTATGGAAGGATAACACCGATAAAACAAAATGGTACTATTTTGCCATACAGGAAGCGTCAAACAGCCACGAGTATGCACTGAAAGACAACGGACAGGAAATATGGAATCTTGTTATTGATTAAAAGATATTTGAATGATAAAAGACCGGCAGAAAGCCGGTCTTTATTTTTGCTTAATTTATTTCAGCGTGAATTTATTTTTGTTAAATTCAATTATTCCTTCGTCTCTGAGCTTTCCTAAAACTGAAGACAGGGCGCTTCTGTCCACTGCAAGATAGTCGGCAAGCTGACGCCTGTCAAAGGGTATGGAAAATGTTCTGCTTCCCGTTTTTGCCGATACAGATGAAAGATAGGACAATACCTTTTCTTTTGTGGAGCGGTTTGAAAGATGTTCAACCCGTCCTGTGAGAAATATATTTTTTTCTGCAAGTATTTTTATCATATTTCTTGAAATATCAAAATGAAATCCGCAGGCAGCCGGGCAGGGAGTAACAGTACGTTCCTTATCTATGAAAAGCACTGTGCTTTTTTCAGAGGCAAAAACAGACAGAGGTATTTTATCCACGCCTCCCAGTACAAAGGCTTCTCCAAAAATCATTCCTTCCGTTAATTCCGCAAGTATGGTAACGCTTCCCCAGGCATCTTCTTTGATTATCTGTACGATACCTGACATAACAATGCCTATTTCCTTTATACTGTCACCGGTGTGGTATATGTATTCGTTTTTACCGTAGTAGCGTTCATGGGCTCTGAGACATCCCATTATTGGCTGAATACTGTACTCAGGGACTCCGTTACGTAGAGGACATTTTTTCAAGATATCTGTATTCATAAATTTCCTCCTTTAAAAAATAAATACGTTGTAATTACAACATACTTTCTTTTTTGATTATATTAAAATACACTTACAAAGTCAATCAAGGAGGAAATAATATGATAAGAAAAATAATTAAAATAGACGAAGAAAAATGTAACGGATGCGGACTCTGCGCGGCTGCCTGCCACGAAGGTGCCATAGGGATGGTGGACGGAAAAGCAAAACTTCTCAGAGAAGATTACTGCGACGGCCTCGGAGACTGTCTCCCTGCCTGCCCTGTTAATGCCATTTCATTTGAAGAAAGAGAAGCACCTGCCTATAACGAAGAAGCCGTACTTGCCGCAAAAGCTCAGAAAACACCCCATGTATGTCCCGGAAGTATGATGAAAATGATGAACCATACTAAAAAGGCTGAATCCCAGGCGACCGTATCAGAAAGTATGCTTTCACAGTGGCCCGTGCAGATAAAGCTGGTGCCTGTCAATGCACCTTATTTTGACGGAGCAAATCTTCTTATAGCCGCTGACTGCACAGCCTATGCCTATGGAGATTTCCATAACAAATTTATCAAAAACAGAATAACCCTCATCGGCTGCCCTAAGCTTGATGAAGGTGATTATACGGAAAAACTTACGGAGATAATAAAGAACAATGATATAAAGAGTATGACCGTAGTCAGAATGGAAGTACCCTGCTGCGGAGGCATAGAGAGAGCAGCCGTAACTGCCCTCAAAAACAGCGGAAAGTTTATTCCCTGGCAGATATATACAATTACAACTGACGGAAGAATAAAAGAGTAATAAATTTGAAAAAATTATTTTTCCTATTAATTTGATAGGGATTGACAAAGCGCACCTTTGCAATTAAAATTATTAACCGTATGGAATAGTAATTTAGGTGCGCCGCCATCTGGCGGAGCAAGGAGGTTTTTTATATGCTGGAACTTAAAAATATCCGCTGGAGCCTTCCCGAAGGCGAGGAAATCCTCAAAGGTATTGACCTTGAAATACCTGACGGACAGCTTACAGTAATCACTGGTCCTAACGGCGGTGGTAAGACTTCTCTGGCAAAATTAATAGCTGGAATAGAAAAACCTTCAGGAGGACAGATCCTTCTTGATGGTGAAGATATAACTGATTGGGATATTACAAAAAGAGCTAAAAACGGAATAGGATATGCTTTTCAGCAGCCCGTACGTTTTAAAGGCCTTGCCGTAAGAGATCTTCTCGAGCTGGCCGCAGGAGAAAAACTCCCCGAAAGCGGAATGTGTGATGTACTTGGAGAAGTAGGTCTCTGTGCAAAGGATTATATTGACAGAGATGTGGACGCTTCACTTTCAGGAGGCGAAAGCAAGAGAATAGAAATAGCAACTGTCCTTGCAAGAAAGAATGTAAAAATACTTGTATTTGACGAGCCTGAGGCCGGAATCGACCTTTGGAGCTTCACAGGACTTATAGATGCTTTCCAGAGAATAAAGAGCAAACACGACGAAGCTCTTCTCATAATTTCACATCAGGAGCGTATACTTGAAATCGCAGATAAGATAGTAGTTATCGCTGACGGAAAAATACGTACAGAAGGACCGGCAGACGAGATACTGCCTGAACTTCTTTCCGGAGAAAAGGGCGCTAAGTGTCCCCTTGGAAAAGACAGAAAGGAAGTGCCTGTAAATGAATAATGTTACACAGTCTCTCCTTAGCATACTTTCAGACTTTAAGGGAGAGTTTAAGGGAGCTTTCAATATAAGAGAAGACGGAGGATGCGCAGGCAGACAGTCTTCAGCAAATATAAAAATAGAGTCAAAAAAAGACCTTCCCGGACTTGAGATACATATTAAGCCCGGTACAAAGGGAGAAACGGTTTACATTCCTGCATGTGTTACACACGGAAATATCGATGACGTTGTATATAACGACTTTTTTGTTGGTGAAGGCGCAGATGTAACTATCGTTGCCGGATGCGGTGTGCATACGGATGATGAAGAAGAAGCACGCCATAACGGTATACACAGATTTTTCCTTGAAAAGGGCGCAAAGGTTCTTTATAAGGAAAAACATATCGGTACAGGAAAGGGACAGGGCATAAAGAGAATTGACCCTGTAACAGACATTGAGCTTGCCGAAGATTCTCAGCTTGAGATGGATACAGTACAGCTTTCAGGTGTGGACAAGACTACAAGAACTACACGCGGTAAACTGGGAGCAAGAGCTAAGCTTATCATAAGAGAACGTATTATGACAGACGGAGACGAAACTGCTAAGACTGATTTTGAAGTATCAATGGACGGAGAAGATGCCGGCGTTGACCTTATTTCACGTTCGGTTGCCAAGGATAATTCATATCAGGAATATCATTCCGTAATAAAAGGCAACTGCCGCTGCACAGGACACTCTGAGTGTGATGCAATTCTTGTTGGCAAC
>CABPCX010000010.1 GCA_902406135.1 uncultured Eubacteriales bacterium | reverse complement strand
GAGTGCAAACAATAGGGGGCTAAAATCCTTTGTTTTTGCTTGATTTTGCTTGTACAAGGTTTATAGAGAACATGGAGAAAAGCCTTGATATAACTGCATTTTCTTTATCCCTGTTGATAGGGAATATATGCACTGGGTCCATCTCCTAAGCGGTAGGCCGGAGGTTCGAATCCTCTCGGGGACGTGTGAAATTATGGTCAACTTTTAGAAAACTTTTTAGTTTGCTCAAAAGCTGGCCTTCTTTTTTATTTCACTATATAATTGTTATTCTAATAATTATATCAGTCACCATAGTCATGGTAAAACATCAAGAGTTATATTAATATTAAGTTTTTTTACTATATCATTGAAATAACTAAATATCAGTGTTTATTCTAATTCTGTTGAACAACAAAGTTATTACAATCTAATCATTTAAGTGTTAAGACTATTAAAACTAAATTATGGTATATATTTTTCACCAAATAAAGTATAATTGCAATAATATAAAAAGATTGAGTAATTTTCTCAAAGTTATGGGAGTGGTATATATTGATTCGTTTTTTTATAGATTTAAAAATACATATAGTTTTAATGTTTATTTCGACATTTATTATTTGCAAATTCTCTACATCTCCTACCATTTTTCCTCTGCTCAGCCATATACTTCAAAGGCCTCCAGAAAATACACTTTCTTTTGAAATTTTAAGAGTTGCTGAGAATCTAAGTTTAGCATATATGTCATCTTTTATTTTCTATATATTAATTAATTATATTCCAGACAAACAAGCAAAGCTTCGTACAGAAAAGCTTTTATCAAAATCTTTAACGAACCTATACTTAAATATGAATATGGTGCTTTCCTATTTTAAATTTTCAACTGAAGTTGAAGATTTTTCTAAAGCTACGCCAGAACAAGTGGAAAAAATCGACAATTTTTCTTTTAAACCTCATCCTGAATTTCTTATAGTTAGTGCCACAAGAAATAATGAACCTGATGGTGAACATCTTGAATGTTTTAATGCAAAAAATGAAATGATTGCTGCGGGAAAAGAAATCCAGAAAACGCTTAGTAAGATTAATACTATTTTATCCAATAACAAAATGGACACACATTTTATTATATTAATAAGCGAATTAGAAAACTCTGAGTTTCTTCAAAAGCTATGCGAAGTTATACCAGCTACTTTAGAAATAGATGGAATGGAAAATAGATATCTTAATTTTTATAATAGCATAGCTGAATTTGAAAAATCAGAAAAACAATTGGAAAAATATGATTTCCTTAAGTTGAATGTTGTATTTAGGAAAGCTAATGCTAAAGAAATATCAGATTGTGCTAAACATATAAGTATTTGAAAAATATCAATCAATTAGATTTTATCTTTTATATAAATGTTTTTAGTTGAATGTACTTGGAATTATATAGTATACTAGAATTGAGGTGGTAGTTATGATAGAAATGTCACATCCAGCTAATTGGAAGGCACTTCAAAACAATGTTTGTCAAATCTTGACTGAATGTGGATATCAGGCAAATACTCCAAAAAAATTAAATAGTACGAGAGGTAAAGTTGAAGTGGATGTTTATGCTGTTGATAATAACTCTTATCCTATGATTACCTATATTTGCGAATGTAAAAACTGGAATAGGCGCGTTAGGCAAGACGTAGTTTTTAGTTTTCGAACAATTGTAAATGATATTGGAGCAGATGTTGGAATAATCATTTCATTAAAAGGTTTTCAATCTGGAGCCATTAAAACAGCAAAAAATACTAATATCAGGCTATTATCATGGGAAGATTTTCAAAAAACTTTTTTAATTAGGTGGTATAATACATATTTTATTCCTCGCATCTACGAAATAAGTCGCCAGTTTATAGCATATACAGAGCCAATTAATTCACATATTAAACGAAAAGCTGACAACTTGGAAAACGAAAAATTTAAAAAATTTATTTCTCTTAGAAAAAAATACGAAACGCTCTCCTTCTTAATTTTAGGACTATATACATTGTCTTATAAAAATGCCACACCTCCAGTATTACCATTAAACACCAAATATTTTAAAGATATAGCTAGTGATTCACCTTTTCTAAACGAAATATTAAATGCAACTAATTTTCGTTCCATTTTGGAGGCTTTGAAAAATGCAGTAGAAGAAGCTACTTGCGAGTTTAACAATATATTTGATGAAAGAGTATAATAACAGCCACCAGCTATACTGGTGGCTGTTATTATATAGTTAAAAATAATCATAATATAATAGCTGACTATTACTCATATTTCAAACTAGTATTTATAACAAACATATAATATTTTTAGTTCTCTTCCATTCTTATTCCTCTATGCAATTATTATGGGTACTCCCTTTTCTCTGTATTTATCAGCCGTTTCCCCGCTTAATCCGCTGTCGGTTATAATTGCGCTTACCTCATCGAATCCGTAGGCGTGGAACAGCGCCGACCTTGAAAACTTAGATGAGTCAGCCAAAAGTATGAGCTGTTTTGACCTCTTGGCCATAGCCTTATGTATGGCTATTTCGTCCAGTGACTGCTCCGCTATACCCGTATCTATGTCAATTCCGCAGGTCGTCAAAAACATTATGTCTATGTTTATGTTATGCAGAAGTGAGTCCGTAAGATTGGTAACCAGCGCCTTTTCTTTATGGGATACGATTCCACCTGTGACAATTACGGTAAAATTGGGATTTTTCGATAATATGAGCGCATTTATCATTGAATTTTTGATTATAGTAAGGCTTTCAAACCTCTCCAGCAGCAGAAGCGTCAGCTCATAGGCTGTAGTGCCGGTATCAAGAGCAATGCATGACTTTTCTTTAATAAAACTGCAGGCCTTTCTTGCTATCTGCTGTTTCTGTTCTCTGTTATTGTTTATGCGCTTTAAAAAGTCCATGGGAAGAGGCAGTGACGGAAATGCCGAAGCACTGTTTCCGGGCTCGCTTACGGGCACGGCACCTCCATGGACACGGGACAGCAGACCTTCCTTTTCAAGATACTGCAGGTCTTTTCTTATGGTTTCAAAGGAAGTATTGAACTTGTCCTTGAGCTCAGCCGTATATACTATGCCGTCGCTGAAAAGCTGGTCCAGTATTTTTTTATGTCTTTCATGTAATATCATAATTTTTCCTTTCATTACTATTTTTTGCAGCTGTATTTACAATTCCAACCTATCACAAACTCCAATAAAACACAAGCGAAAACCCAAGATTTTGCAAACATTTTACAATCTGTTTACCAAACTGCGCTAGAAACAAAGTCGATTTTTGTTTATCCTCTGATTATAAAAAAGAACAGAGAAAGGCGGATCACTTTATGACAAAGATATGGCTCAAAAAGTTAGCTGAATATGTCTGCATATTTCTGGCAGTCAGCGTATTGATATTTTTTATGATCCACTGGTTTTCACCTACGGACCCCATATCAGTAATAATAGGAGGAAAGGGAAGCACCCCTGAAATAATAGAAAATGCCAGGGAAAAGTTCCATCTTAACGAACCCGTATGGAAACAGTACCTTATATGGATAAGCGGCATACTTCATGGCGACTGGGGAACAAGCTATAAATTTCAGACTCCCGTTTTGGAAACAATAGCAGCCAGAGCTCCCATAACCGCAGGACTTGTTATAGGCGCCTCCGTTATATCACTGATAGTGTCAATACCCTTAGGAGTTGCCTGTGCGGTAAAAAACGACAGTCCCTTTGACAGAGCGGTTTCGGTATTATCCCTTGTGCTTGCGGCTGTACCGCCCTTTTTGTTCAGTATCGTGCTTCTTGTCATCATAGTATCCATAAATCCTTCATACCCCATAGCGGGAGGCTATGAAGGCATCGGAGGATATATTGAAAGAATGGCGGCCCCCTGCATAGCCTTAGCCTGTTCAAAGATGACCATAACCCTTAAGGTCACAAGACAGGGAATGATAGAGCAGTTAAAGTCACCCTATATGATGAATCTTAGGGCAAAGGGTATGCCCCTTGGAACACAGGTATGGAAACACGGTCTTAAAAATGCCATTATCCCCGTAATATCCATACTCAGCATACAGATAGGCGCCATGGTAGTCGGAGCCGTTCTGGTAGAAAGCGTATTTTCACTTTCGGGCGTAGGCTCACTTCTGATAGACAGCATAAATGCCAGTGACTACCCCGTAGTACAGGCCATAATAATGATGCTCGTACTGATATTTATGATAACATCGGCTGTTGCCGACATACTCTGCAGGATCATAGATCCAAGAATAAGAACAAAACAGTAAGGGAGGCAGTGAAAAATATGAAATCCAAACGAAAAAGCGAAGGCACCATCTGGACCATTCCTTTTATAATCTCACTGGCCGTACTGCTTATCATACTTTTTACAACAATCTTTGCGCAGTACATAGCTCCCTGGGATCCGGAAATGCTGGATCTTAAAAACGTACTGGCTTCACCTTCGGCGGAACATCTGCTTGGCACCGATAAGACAGGAAGGGATATTTTCTCCAGAATACTTTTCGGAGGAAGGCTTACATTAAGCGGAGCATTTGCCGTAGTTGCCATATCAATGGTTATAGGCATCCCCCTTGGACTTTTTGCCGGATACTATGGCGGAAAGGCCGATAAAGCTCTGATGATGGCAACAAACATAATTATTTCTTTCCCTCCCCTGCTTCTGGCTTTTGTTCTCATAGCCATATTCGGGAGGGGCTTTTCAAAGGTAGTTGTTGCCCTCGGAATAATATATGTACCTATGCTGGCAAGGACAACCCGTTCAGTGGTGCTCACCCAGAAAAGCCGTACTTATGTGGAAGCGGCAGAAGCCATGGGATACGGCACAGGAAAGATACTTTTCGGACATATACTTCCCAACTGTATGCCTACAATACTTATTCAGGTCACACTGGACATCGGAAACGCCATTCTTGACCTGGCGGCTATGAGCTTCCTCGGCCTTGGTGTAGAAGCACCGCAGTCAGACTGGGGCGCAATGCTTGAGGACGGAAGAGTATATCTTCTTACAAAACCTCTCCAGGCCTTAGCTCCCGGAATAGTCATAATAATAACCGTAGTTGCAATAAACGTATTTGTTGAAGAAATAAGAAAATATCTGAATCCTACAGAACGTAAACTGCCTTCCTACAGAAAACTGGTTAAAAGAGGCATTATACCAAAGGAGGCAAAATAATGGGCAGTAAAAATAAACTTCTGACCGTAAAGGACCTGTATGCTGACATAATTTCCGCCAGGGGATTATACCACGCTGTCAGGGGCGTCAGTTTTGACATATACGAAAAGGAAATACTCGGTATAGTCGGTGAAAGCGGATGCGGAAAATCCATGACCGCCAAATCCATACTGAGACTGAATGACGAAAAAAAGACATTTTACAGAGGAAACATAGAATACGTCACAAAAGGCGAGACAAAATCCCTGCTTGAACTGCCTCCAAAGGAAATGGCGGCATTGAGGGGAATTGACATAGCAATGGTATCCCAGAATCCCATGGCTGCCTTTGACCCGCTCTACACCGTAGGCGAGCAGATAGAGGAAATGCTGAGATTTCACAAAAAAATCTCAAAGCAGGAAGCCCATTCACAGGCAGTACAGCTGATGGAAATGGTGGGTATTTTCCCCGGAGAGGAAAGAAGCAGACAGTTCCCCCACGAATTCAGCGGCGGTATGCTTCAGAGGGCTGCCATAGCAATGATGATTTCCTGCAGTCCCAGGCTTCTCATTGCCGATGAGCCCACAACGGCCCTGGACGTGACAATGCAGGCCCAGATACTTAACATACTTAAAAAGCTTAATTCCGAACTGGATATGAGCGTTATGATAATAACCCATAACTTCGGTGTTGTAGCCGAGATATGCGACAGGGTATGCGTAATGTACGCAGGCCAGATAATCGAAAGCGGTACCGTTGAAGAAATATTCAGAAATCCCTCCCATCCCTATACAAGGGCTCTTATAATGGGTATTCCCAAAAAGGGAGCTGACAGAGAGGAACTTGAAACCATACCCGGTACTCCTCCCAGACTTAATCAGGAAATAAAAGGCTGTGCCTTCTGCGACAGATGTGCCTATGCAAAAGAGTCCTGCAGGACTGCCGAGCCTCCTGTAAAGGGAGAAGAAAACCATTGGTATAAATGCAGTTACCCGCTTAACGAGGTGATATCAGATGAAAGATGAGACAGATAAGAAAAATGACAGAAACAACATTCTTCTTGAAGTAAAGGGTGTAAAAAAATACTTCAGCGGTAAAAAAGGCTGTGTAAAGGCCCTTGACGGTGTTGACCTAACCATAAAAAGCGGTGAGCTGGTCAGCATAGTCGGCGAGAGCGGATGCGGAAAGTCCACCCTTTCCCGCTGCATCATAGGCATAGAAAAGATAACCGAAGGCGAAATATTTTTTAACGGCGAAAAAATATCCGATTACGACCGAAACCAGCTGAGACCGGTGCGCAGAATTATGCAGATGGTATTTCAGAATCCATACGCAGCCTTCCAGCCCAAACAGACCATAGGAGAAGGCCTCAGGGAAGTAGGTAATTTTTACGGCATAAAGGGTGCAGAGCTTCAGGAAAGACTTGATACCCTTCTTGAATACATAAAGATGGACGCCGAGCTTCTGGACCACTATCCCGATGAACTTTCGGGCGGACAGTTACAGAGACTGGCCATAGCCAGAGCACTCATAGTAAAACCGAAACTGCTTATAGGGGGAGCCAGTATCAGCCCTTGACGTATCGGTACAGGCTCAGATATTGAATATACTTTCAGAGATTCAGAAAAAGGAAAATATGGCTGTATTGTTTATCTCCCACGACCTTTCCGTTGTCGAGCATATAAGCGACAGAGTATATGTGATGTACCTTGGAAAGGCAGTGGAAAGCGGAGATAAAAAGGACATTTTTTCCGACCCTAAGCATCAGTACACCAAAGCGCTCCTGGCGTCAAGGCCCAGAGAGACCCCTTGGGAGAAATCCTGTGAAATAAACCTAAAAGGAGAACTTCCAAACGCTTTGAACATCCCTGACGGATGCCGTTTCTGGCCCAGATGTGTTAAATACAAGGACGGGCTTTGCAATAAATATGAACCTAAGACAATAATATCAGGAAACGGCCACATGGCGGCGTGCCATCTTGTGGAAACTTTTTAAGAGAATGAAAGGAGTTTACAATGAAAAAGAAGATTTTTAGCCTGATCATGGCAGCTTGTGTTGTTATGACGGCAGGATGCGGAGGAAACGCTTCCACTCAGACAGCAGAAAGTACAGACACCCAGACAGTAAGCAGCATTGCAGACAGAGACACTCTCAACATCGTCCTTGCAGACGAAATCGTATCTCTTGACCCTGCATATTCCTACGACAACCTTACAAATCAGGTAGTAAACCAGATAACACAGGGACTGCTTTACTTTGACTACTCAGGACAGCTTCAGCCCCAGCTCTGTTCATCATGGGAAGCAGTTGATTCAACAACTTATGTATATCAGATAAGAGATGACGTATGTTTCTCAGACGGTTCACCCATGACAATGGAGGACGTACTTTTCTCATTAAACAGACATATGGACGAAGACGTTGCATCATATCTTGCATGGATGTATGCAAATGTTGATTCAATCGAGCAGACAGGCGACTGGGAAATAACAGTTCACTTAAGCGTACCCGATGCAGCATGGCAGTATGCATTTGCCACAACAGCAGGCCACATCATCAGTAAAGAATACTATGAAGCAAATGCTGAACAGTTCGGACAGCCCGGAGTAGGCGTTATCGGCACAGGCCCCTACGTTCTTGACAGCTGGACAACAGGCAGCGAAATCAAACTTACATACAATGAAAACTACTGGGATAAAGAAAACGTTCCCCAGTTCAAAAACATCGACTTCAAAATTATCACAGACGCAAATACACAGGCAACAACCCTTGCATCAGGACAGGCTGACTATATGTTCGACCCTCCGACAGAAATGCTTGACACTATCCGTGAAGCAGAAAACATGAATGTAGAAGAAGTTGACGGATGGACAGTACTCTGGATGGCTATGAACTGCCAGAGCGGACCTTTCTCAGATGTAAATGTACGTAAAGCAGTGGCATATGCCCTTGATAAGGACTCATTATACGAAGGTGTTCTTACAGAAAACGGCAGCTACGCTAAAAACGGTATGCCCTTCTCATCAGCCCTTTACGGTTCAGAGTCAGAATCTTGGACAGCCTATGCAGAAACAGCTGTAGATGAAAAGAATGATATTGAAAAAGCAAAGGAATATCTTGCACAGTCAGCATATCCCGACGGATTTGAATGCAGTCTCTATATTAACCAGGATTCAATCTATAACTCAATAGCAGTTTATGTACAGTCAGCATTAAGCCAGATAGGCATAGATGTTACTATCGAAACAAAGAGCGGTGACGAAATGTCAAATATCCAGTTTGGTTCAACAAGGGATTATGACCTTGCCATTGTAAGATGGACAGCAGACTATCCCGATGTATCAGGACAGCTCTATCCTCTCTTCCACTCATCAAACATCGCTGAAGGCGGCGGAAATACATCTTGCTACAGCAACCCTGAAGTAGACGCCCTTCTTGAAGCTGAAGTAGCATCAATTGATATGAAAGAACGTACTGAGCTTATGCAGCAGGCACTCACAATAATCGCAAACGATACACCTATGATTGGATTCGACTATCCATATAAGAGAGTTGCAATGAACAGCGAGCTCACAGGATTTGAAGCAAATGCTTCTATTACTTGGAACTTCTTTGCCAAGGATTTAAAAACAGCAGAATAAATTTTGAAAGGAAATAAGGTGGCATTATGGGTAAGGTAATATTTGTTATGGTAGACGCGCTGGGTTTTGATACAGCGACAAAAAGAGGAGGATATCTGGAACATCTGACGGAGCATAATCTCGCGGCAAAATATAAAATCAGAGGAGAGCTTCCCAGTGCATCAAGGCCGATGTACGAAACTCTTATGACAGGTCTTCCGGTATATAAGCACGGAGTCGTATCAAACGCCGTAAGCAGACCAAGCAGATGCAAAAACCTGTTTTCGCTCTGCAAGGAAAACGGACTTAGCACAGCGGCAGCCGCATTTTTATGGATATCCGAGCTCTATAACGCCACCTGCCCCTTTAACATCTATGAACACCGTATCCAGCATAACGAAGGCGTATATATAGACAACGGCATATTTTATACGGATTTTGACTATCCCGACAGCCATCTCTATTCAGACGGTGACCATTTGAGAAAGTATTATAAACCTGATTTTCTTCTGATACACCCCATGGTAAGTGATACCGTGGGACACCGTTTCGGCTGTGAGTCAAAGGAATATCAGGATGCGGCTGACCACAGTCTCCAGCACGTTGCCTACTATCTGGACAGATGGGTTGAAGACGGATACGATGTCATAGTAACTGCCGACCACGCCATAGACGAACTTGGCATACACGGCGGAAATGCCGATATTCAGAGAACCGTTCCCTTATACATAGTATCCGATAAGGTTAAAAAAGGCGATTTTACAGACCATACCGTAAGCAACCTTGAAATAGCTCCCTTTGTATGCCGTCTGCTTGGCATAGAGCCTGCCGAAGGTATGAAAAAGGAAATACACATTGAAATGGAGCAGGATAAATTATGATGGAAAGATTTTCTGAACAGTACAGACAGTTCCTTGATAAAGGAAAAACAGAATTTGAGGTCGTGGAGGAGGTATGGGCGGCGGCCCTTGAAAAGGGATTCATACCCTACCCCGAGGCTTACTGCCATACGCAGCGTGATTTTGTCCCCGGTGACAGACTTATACAGAACATAAAGGGCAAGGGGCTTGTTATGGCAGTCATCGGAAAACGCCCTGTAAACGAAGGCACAAAGATAGTATCTGCCCATACGGACTCTCCAAGGCTTGACCTTAAACCCGTACCGGTACAGGAAGATGACGGTATGATATATTTAAGGACCCACTATTACGGCGGAATAAAAAAGTACCAGTGGACCTGTGTTCCTCTGGCGCTGCACGGCAGAGTATGCGACAGCAATGGAAACATCCGAAACATTGTTATAGGAGAAAATGAGGGAGATACAAAATTTGTAATCACAGACCTTCTCCCCCACTTGGCCGAAGCCCAGATGTCAAAGGGCGGAGACTTAATCATAAGCGGCGAACAGCTTAAACTGCTCTGCGGTACGGCTGAAAAAGATGTATCCGGCGAAGAAAAAACCGATAAACTGCTGAAGGATAATTTCAATATAACTTCAGCCGACCTCAGAATTTCGGAGTTTGAGGCAGTGCCCGCATGGAAAGCATCTGACGCCGGTCTTGACAGGTCATTTACGGCTTCCTACGGTCAGGATGACAGGGTATGTGTTTTCAGTGCTGTAAGGGCTCTTATGGATTTGGAAGAGGTACCCGAATACACAAGTATGGTAATGCTCTGCGACCAAGAAGAAGTCGGCTCAGAAAACGGAGCCGGTCTTTATTCAAACGCATACCTTGAAATTCTTTATGACCTGGCTGAAAAGCAGAACACCAATTTATACAGGGTATTTGCAGCATCGGAATGTCTTGCGGCAGATACCATCTGCGGACATGACCCTTTGTATCCCGAAGCTACGGAAAGCCAGAATACAGCCGGCCTCGGAAAGGGCCTTGCCCTTGTAAGATATACGGGCCGAGGCGGAAAAAAGGGAAATAACTCCGCCGATACAAGGCTTATGACAAAGCTTGCAAACATATTTGATAAAAACAATATCAAATGGCAGTGCGGAGAAATGGGCGTATGTGATGCCGGCGGCGGAACAACCGTAGCAAAGTGTATGGCAAGATGGGGAGCGGATGTTGTTGATATAGGCTGTCCTCTCTTATCAATGCACAGTCCCCTGGAAATCACCTCAAAATCAGACCTCTATAATCTCTATCTGGGTCTGGGCGCATTCTTTGCAGACAGCCTTGCTCCCTGGCAGAGTGTTATAAATAAATAAAAGAATTTTCAAATACTCCATTATATAGGTCCGGACGGGTTTTATACAGCCTGTCCGGACTTTTTATATGTGTTGGTTTTAAAATTCCTTTCCGATACGGTTATAAACATCTACCGCATCAAGGATATGATACTGCTCGGTCTGGTGGTCTCCCTGGGCTCCTGCCGTAACAAGTATATACTCTTTTCCGTTTACCTCAGCGAGGCTTGCAAGACATAAACCCGCTTCTTCGGTATATCCGCTCTTTCCTCCCAGTACAGCGCCGTTTTCTATCTCACTTCCGTCCAAATACGAAAGTACCGTACTGTAAAAAGTAAATCCTCCCGGATGCTGCTCAGTAGAGCCCGTACTGTATCGGCTGCTTGTAAAAACCTGTCTGAAAGTTTCGTTTTCAAGGGCGTATTTTAAAAGTACGGAAATATCCCTCACCGTCGAATAATGCTCCGGGTCATGGAGGCCCGTAGTATTTTTAAAATGCGTATCGTTCATTCCCAGCTCTTTGGCCTTTTCATTCATCAAATCCACAAAGGCTTCTTCGGACCCTGCCATATCCCAGGCGGCCGCAAGACAGCATTCCGCTCCGGAAGGAAGTAACATTCCGTATATCAGGTCAATCATCTTGGCTTCTTCTCCCGGCTGAAAACCTGCCATTGAAGCGTTTTGGGCATAAAGCCCACTGTATATGTCATAGGGCATTGTTATGGTCTTTTCAAGGTCCGGAGTGTTTTCAATGGCAACTATGGCTGTCATAATTTTTGTCATGGATGCTGGATATATTTTTTCCGTATCTTTACGGTCGCCTATGGTCTCTCCAGTATCCAAATCCACCAGTACCGCATAGGGGCTGTATAATCCCCCTAAGTCTATATTTTCTTCAACGTCTTCATCTTCACCGCTGATGTAGTTCTCTGATAACTGTATAATACTCTCTGCCCCTCCATGCAGCACAAATACTTTAACTAAAAACATAAGTAAAGCGGCAATGATAATGACTAAGAAAAGATTTTTAATAAAACGGATTCTCTTCCTTCTTCTTTTCTTTTTTCTCCTCTGCATTTCATATCTGTTATTCATCCTGTAATTCTGCATACCCTGCCTGCCTTTCTTTAAAACGTAAATAAGCCTGTGCTCATTATTTATTCTAACGAACACAGGCTTTCGGTATTTTAATATTAAATTGTCCTGTCTTTAAGAAAAGCATAAGAAAATATTAACGCCCGTTAATTTTTCAGCGGCAGAGATACACAGAAAGTTGTTTCCTCATTTTCGCTAACCGCCGATATTTCTCCGCCATGGAGGGTGACAATTTCCTTTGCAATGGCCAGACCCAGACCTGCCCCTCCGGTGTTTGTCCTTCTGGCTTCATCAAGCCTGAAAAACTTCTCAAAAATAGCGTCAAGTTTTTGTTTCGGTATGGTCTTGCCCTTATTTTTGATATATATTTCCACTGCCTCTTCAGTCTGTTTTGCCCATATTTTTATGGGAGTATCCGCATAACTGTAGGCTATGGCATTTTTAAGTATGTTGTTAAATACCCTGGCAAGTTTGTCTGAATCTCCATATACCGTCATATCATCGTCAATATCCAGCTCGGCCGTATTGCCATGGGCCTTAAGCACAGGATAAAATTCGTCAGTCATCTGCACAAACATATATTTAAGGTCTATGGTTTCCTTTTCTACTTCAATATGCTGGAGATTATAACGGGTTATATCAAAAAATTCATTTATAAGGCTTTCAAGGCGTCTGGCCTTATCCAATGTAATATGGATATACTTTTTCTGCTGTTCCTTCGGCATATCCTCAATTTCGTCCAAAAGGCTCATATACCCAATGACAGACGTAAGCGGTGTTTTTAAGTCATGGGCAAGGTATGTTATCAAGTCGTTTTTTCGTGCCGCTTCTTCCTTAAGCACCTGCTCATGATGCTGTATTGTTGACTTTATTTCAGCCATCTGTGCCGATATTTCCGCGTACTCCTTAGGAAAAACCGCAGTGGCCTCCTTATCCCCTGTCATATAGTCATGCAGCATACCGCTTATTTCGGAAATGGTTTCTTTATTCTTTGTCTTTATCTTAACCGACGAAACCACATATATTATTCCTGCCGATAAAACCACCACAACAACCGTAGTGTTAAAAATCAGAGACTTAATCTGTCCCCAGGCCGGCTCCCACATCAGAACATTATTTCCGTAAAAGTCCGTCGTATAGCGCTCAACCATATAGTTTTCAGTAAACCAGTCCATAAACACTCCGTTAAAAACATCGTCTACAACGGAGCATATAAAATTCCATATTATAAATGCCGCCAAGCTTATAACGGCGAGTTTTAAATATTTAAACCTGTTACTTTTCAATTTTATATCCGTACCCCCATACTGTCTTTATATATTTCGGATTTTCAAAGGAATCGTTCATTTTTTCTCTTAGATGCCTTATATGAACCGTTATCGTATTATTGCTCTTATTGAAATATTGGTCACCCCAGACCTGATGAAAAAGTTCCTCCGCACTTACGATATTACCTTTATTCTGGCACAGAATACGAAGGATTGTAAACTCCGTAGGCGTAAGCACCAGAGGCTTTTCGTTTAACGTACATTCATGGGTCTTAAGATTCAGTACCAGGCCCGAATATGTTATAACGTCCTTATCCTCTTCCGTATTTCCGTTATATTTTTTATATCTCCTGAGCTGTGCCTTAACCCTTGCCACCATCTCCAAGGGGAAAAACGGCTTTGTTATATAGTCGTCCGCTCCTAAAGTAAGCCCCATTATCCTGTCCATTTCTTCGCCCTTTGCCGTAAGCATAATTACGGGATACTGATATTTTTCCCTTATTTTACTGCAAAGCTCATACCCGCTCATATCCGGAAGCATTACGTCTAATACAGCCAGGTCCAGCTCCTCTTTCTCTATGCATTTCAGTGCGTCCGTGGCATTATAAAACTCAAAAACCAAAAATCCTTCACTTTTTAAGTAAAGAGTTACAAGGTCGGCTATTTCTTTCTCGTCATCAACAACAAGTATTTTATACTGCATAACACCCCAGCCCCTTCCTATCTTTTTCAACCTATAGCATAGCAGAAGGCTTAATCCTTTTCAGCAATTAATATATAAGAAATTATTAAGATTTTCATAAAATTACTGGCTTCTTAAAAGACTTATATTATGACCCTTCAAACGGGCATAAAAAAACTGCCGCATATGCGGCAGCTTTATAAAACTTATTTACATAATGTTGATAGATGAGCTTCCGGGAAGCTGTTTATTATCAAGCTTAGGAAGGGATATTCTCAAAATTCCGTCTTCATATTTTGCGGATACATCTGAAGGTTTAACATCTCCGACATAGAATGAACGGCTGCAGGAACCTTCATAACGTTCCTGACGGATATATTTTCCGTTTTTGTTTTCTTCTTTTTTATCGATTCCCTTTGTAGCGCTGATAGTCATATAGCCGTTTTTCAGGTCTACGTTAATTTCGTTTTTGCTGAATCCGGGAAGGTCAACGTCGATCTCATATGTGTTATCAGTTTCCCTGATATCTGTTTTCATAATGTTTTTAGCATGTTTTCCGTATATGGGATTGCGTCCGCCAAATCTGGGGATCATATCAAAATCATCGTTAAAGAAATCATCAAATAAGTTTTCACCAAAAATACTAGGTAACATAAGTCATTCCTCCAATCATTACGCTTATCCTATGCCCCTATGAGGGATACCTTTTTGGTCTCTTCTCTTTTGGAACAACTATGTTATAACTCTTTTTGTTAGCACTGTCAATAGGTGAGTGCTAAAGTTTACAGAAAAATAATATTATGTTTACAATTCGGACATATTTGCAGGTAAACTATATCTATTAATATTGTTTATAGATAATTTTTTATTGATTTTCGATATACAATGTACTAATATATAATAAAAAAATAATGAGGTGGTACTCTGAAAAGGAAAACGACCCTTTTTCTGCGTCTTTCTATTTTGTTAGTGGCAGCTGTTATTTTTATAATATGTCTGCTGATGTTTTTCTTCCTTATAAAGAACCCTGTAAGCCCGGCCTACGCCAATTCAATATACCCAATACTTACGGGCATATACATTACGACTATACCATTTTATACCGCTTTATATATGGCATTTAAGCTTTTGAATTATATAGACAGCAGCATGGCTTTCACCCCGCCGTCCGTAACTGCTCTTGGCAAAATAAAACTCTGTGCCTTTTCAATAAGCGGACTGTATGTATTGATAATGCCTTTTATATTTCTGCTTGCGGATAAGGACGATGCCCCGGGCGCAATACTTATGGGCCTTGTTCCCATATTTGTTTCAGCCGTTATAGCAGTCTTTGCCGCAGTGCTTCAAAGGCTCCTTCAGGAAGCCGTGGATATTAAGGCCGAAAGTGATTTAACGATATGAGGTGAGTATATGGCAATTATAATAAATATGGACGTAATGCTTGCAAAAAGAAAAATGAGCCTTACCGAATTATCGGAAAAAGTCGGCATAACCATGGCTAATTTATCAATACTAAAGACCGGAAAGGCAAAGGCCATAAGATTTTCCACATTGGAATCCATATGCGAAGCCCTTGACTGCCAGCCCGGTGACATTCTGGAATATAAAAAATAAATATTTTAAAAAGACCTGAAAGTTATCAGGTCTTTTTTGTTATTCAAAATTTATTTCATTTCTCCAAGATGTTCAATTCGGTCTTTTTCTGTTATTTTCCTTATGACCCTGCAGGGATTTCCCGCCGCAATAACTCCGGACGGTATATCTTTATTTACTACACTGCCTGCGCCTATTATACTTCCCTTTCCTATGGTTACTCCTCCGCATACGGTTGAGTTTGCCCCAATCCATACGTCATCTTCTATTGTTATGGGCTTTGAGGTGCCTATGCCTTGAGCCCTCTGCTCAGACAGTATGGCATGTCCCGAGCAGGCAATACATACTCCCGGAGCGATAAATGCATTTGCCCCTATGTATACGGGAGATGTATCCAGTATTACGCAGTTATAGTTTATTACCGCAAGCCCCTTTGTGTGGATATTAAACCCGTAGTCACATCTGAATGAAGGTTCAATAAATGTAAGCGGATGGCAGGTGCCTAACAGCTCCTTAAGTATTGTGCTTCTTTTTTCCTGCTCTGAAGGTCTTGTCTGGTTATATTCCCAGCAGAGCTCCTTGGCCTTCTGCTGAAGGTCTCCGGGCATATCTGTATGCATTGAACAGTATCCTGTATTTTTCATCATTATTTCTTTAAAATCCATATTTTTACCTCTTTTATTTTTGATTTCTATCTATTTTATCACAAACAGACTCTGTACATAATATTATATTTGTTAACTGTCAAGTTAAAATAATACGCTTCAGTGCTAAAAACTATTAAAACATTTGCCATAATACTAAAACACGATTGTACATATTTTTATACAAAGCATACCAATTTTTATCCTATACTGATGTTTAATTCTATGTAAACAATAAAATACTTCCATAGACCCAATAATCATTGGATTTTAGGACAAAATATGCTATAATACAACGATAACAAAAGAATTGGTATATAGGAGGATTTTTATTATGAGTCAGAAGCAATGGGCAAGCCGTATAGGCTTTCTCCTCGCCGCTGCGGGTTCTGCCATAGGCCTGGGAAACCTGTGGAAATTCCCGTACTTAATGGGGCGTAACGGTGGTTTTACATTTCTTATAACCTATCTGATTTTCGTACTCATTTTAGGTATACCTGTTATGATGCTTGAAATGAGCCTCGGACGTTATACAGGAAGAGACCCCGTTCAGAGTTATAAAATAGTTCATCCCAAAGCAAAAATCGTAGGTATATTTGGTGTCCTTGCACCATTCATCATTCTCAGCTACTACAGCGTTATCGGCGG
>CABPCX010000009.1 GCA_902406135.1 uncultured Eubacteriales bacterium | reverse complement strand
TCCCCTTTCGGTCGGAGCGTCAGGAAATCTTGCTACGGAATTATCATCAAGGGTGACTCCTTTTACTTCGACAAATCCCCTCTTTCCGTCTGCCTCATAATAAAGGTCAAATCTTGATGAGCCGTATTTGACTTCTCTTTTTACCATGTCAGGATATCCTATTTCCGCTATTCCTCCCTGAGACAGTGCCTCAAAGGCTGCGGCATTGGGTGCCTGTGAGTCAATATTGACTATTTCACTGCCTTTTTTTACGGCAATTATCGAATACTTTGTTTTTCTTTCAGGATTTTTTCCTTCTTCAAGAATAACCGTGCTTCCCTGTGTCAAAAGCTCTCTGAGCCTTCCTGTGTTTTTTACATGGACGGTTTCATTTTTTCCGTCAATGACCACATCAGCCGAAAATCTGTTATTTCGCTTTATAAAGACCGCTTCTCTTATATTTTCATATTTCATATCAGTATACACTCTTTATATCAGCAAGCTCAAATCTGTATTTCTGCTTAACGTCAGGATATTTCTCATGGTCAACCTCTGAAACAAACATATCATAGGGTCTTATATATAACTCCTGGTCGCCGTAAAGAGCTCTGTATATAACATATTTTTCGCTTGTCTCACTATGGACAGCCGTGTCTTCAACAAAGTAAAGATTGCCTTTAAAATGTCTGTATATCTTTTTAAGCTTAAGCTCCAATATAAACACTCCTTAATATTACTGATGGTATGTGCTCAAGAAATCAGCAAGCTCTGAGCATGCAAACTCAAGCTGGTCTACCTCGGGAAGATAAACGATTCTGAAGTGGTCGGGCTGCTCCCAGTGGAATCCGCGTCCGTGTGTTACGAGTATCTTCTTCTTTTTGAGGAAATCAAGAGCAAACTGCTCATCATCTGTAATATTAAATTTCTGTATATCAAGTTTAGGGAATATATAGAATGCTGCTTTAGGTTTTACAACGCTTACACCGGGGATATCCTTAAGGGCATTATATACACATTCTCTCTGTTCGTATATTCTTCCGCCGGGCATTATATATTCATCAGAAGTCTGTATGCCGCCGATGGCTGTCTGGATTATTGCCTGTCCGGGAACATTTGAGCAGAGACGCATTGATGAAAGCATATTAAGGCCTTCGATATATCCCTTAGCTTTGCTCTTATCTCCGCTGAGTGCCATCCAGCCTATTCTCCAGCCTGCAACTCTGTGGGACTTTGAAAGTCCGTTAAGGTTAACGCATAAAAGGTCAGGACAGAGTGAGCCAAGTGCAACGTGTTTAAGACCGTCCATAACAAGTCTGTCATAAATCTCATCGGCAAAGATTATAAGTTCATTTTCCCTTGCCACCTGAACTATTTCCTCAAGGACTTCCTTGGGATAAAGTGCGCCTGTGGGGTTATTAGGATTTATTACTACAATACCCTTTGTTCTGGGAGTTACTTTGCTTCTTATGTCGTCGATATCAGGGTACCATTCAGCCTGCTCATCACACATATAGTGTACAGCTTTGCCGCCTGCTAAAGTAACAGATGCTGTCCAAAGGGGATAATCGGGCATAGGAACGAGTATTTCGTCTCCGCTGTTTAAAAGACCCTGCATACACATTGTTATAAGTTCGCTTACGCCGTTGCCTGTATATATATCTGCGATATCAACATTGGGAATATTTTTAAGTTGGCAGTACTGCATTATAGCCTTTCTTGCAGAGAACATACCCTTTGAATCAGAATAGCCCTCTGTATCCCTTATATTGTAAATCATATCTCTTATCATTTCGTCGGGTGCTGTAAAACGGAATGGTGCGGGATTTCCGATGTTGAGTTTAAGTATTCTCATACCCATGGCTTCCATTCTGTTTGCCTCGTCCATTACTGGACCTCTTATATCATAACTTACATTATCAAGTTTTGTTGACTTTTCAAGCTTCCTCATTCATTAACACTCCTTTTTAAATTGTGGCAAAAAATAACGCCCTAAGCAAAATATGCTTAGGGCGAACAATTGTCCGTGTTACCACCTAAATTCAGGATTTACCTGCTCTCTGCCGGTACTTACATACCGCTTCCCTGTAACGTGAGAACCACGTTGAAGCCTACTTACGCGCGCTGCTTTCGGTTCAAAGCTCAGAGACTGCTTCACCATACCCGCATAAAGACTCGCACCTTCCGTCTTCTCTCTTAAATGCCGCAATAAGGTTACTCCTTCTCATCACTGCCTGTATACAGTATTTATTTATAACGATATTATAACTCTCTTTTTTGTAATGTCAACACTAAATTACAAAGAGATTTCTATAAATTCATTATTTTTCAGTACGCAGGCCTTTTTGAAACCACATTTTTCCGCCGTTTTTCGGGCATTTTCAAAGGCATAGCACAGTCCTTCCGTACTGTGGGCATCTCCTGAAAAAATTATTTTTCCGCCAAGTTTTCTCCATTTTACCAGTATATCTTCCGACGGATAGGGCTCTTTTCTATATCCTCTGGATATGGCTCCCGTATTTATCTCAAGTATTTTTCCGCTGGCAGCCAGCCTGTATATGGCCTCATTTACCGCTGAAATATATCTTTTGTCCGAGGTATCGAAAATACAGTCATTTTCATTAAACTTTGTCACAAGGTCAAAATGACCTATTATAGACACACTGCTGTCATCTGCAATGGAAGAAAGCAGTTCATAATAGTCTTCGCAGAAGGCATAGTAATCCCCGCCATAGTATTTTTCAATATTTTCTTTAAATGCATCAGCACTTTCGTCAACGGGTATATAGTATCCGTCCTTTAAAACATAATGAACAGAACCTATGACATAGTCAAATCTGTCAAACTCAGTCATATCCGTAAATCTGTCTTTTTCTATGCCGAGATATATTTCAATATTTTCTTTGTTTCTCTTTTTCATCAAAAGGATGTCTCTTATATATTTTTCCGTATCCTCTTTGCTCATACAATAGGATTCATCAAATGAAGTATGAGAATGTCCTGAAAAACCTATAGCCGCCATTTTTTTATAAATGGCGGCATCAAGCATTTCCTCTAAAGTATTTTTTCCGTCACAATAGGTGCTGTGCGTATGAAAGTCAGCATTTATCATTTTGTCATTTTCTCCTGCTTTACCTTGTGGTCTATTACATGACGGCTTGCCAGCTCTTTTGTTATGTCATCAATAGAAATACCCATTTC
Organism: uncultured Eubacteriales bacterium; assembly: GCA_902406135.1. Lineage (GTDB taxonomy): Bacteria > Bacillota > Clostridia > Lachnospirales > Anaerotignaceae > Metalachnospira. Next base: position 13,802 of record CABPCX010000009.1, on the reverse strand, counting down.
TATCATCATTACCATAACGTGATAGCAAAGGTCTGCCACTTCGTATATGGTCTCCTTCTTGTCATCGGCCTTGGCTGCGATAATAACTTCTGTGCTTTCTTCGCCGACTTTTTTAAGTATTTTATCTATTCCTTTTTCAAAAAGATATGTTGTATATGAGCCCTCTTTTTTCTCTGTCTTTCTGCCCTCAATAAGTTTCATAAGCCCTTCATAGGAAAAATATCCAACTTCATCATTTTTATATACAAGGTCATTAAAGCAGGAATCTGTTCCGAGATGGCATGCAGGTCCGTCTTTTTTCACCATAACAGTAAGAGCGTCTCTGTCACAGTCCGCTGTGATACTTACTATGTGCTGATAATTTCCCGATGTTTCTCCCTTTCTCCAAAGCTCCTGTCTTGAGCGTGACCAAAAGCAGGTTTTTCCTTCTTTCATACTTATCTCAAGGCTTTCTTTATTCATATAAGCCACCGTAAGCACGTTTTTGCTTTCGGCATCAACGACTACAGCGGGTATGAGTCCCTTTTCATCAAATTTGAGTTCATTTATGTCAAGCATAATTATTCTCCTTATATTTCTTATATCCTTACGTTTATGCCCTCATTTCTGAGAGTTTCCTTCAAGTTTTTGATATCTACCTCTCCAAAGTGGAATATGGAAGCCGCAAGGCCGGCATCAACTTTAGGTATAGATTTAAAAAGCTTTGTAAAGTCATCTATACAGCCTGCTCCTCCGGAGGCTATAACCGGCACTGAAACCGCATCGCAGACCGCCTCAAGCATTTCCAGGTCAAATCCGCCCTTTACTCCATCGGTATCAATACTGTTTACAACTATCTCTCCTGCACCGTTGGCAGTACATTTTTTTATCCATTCTATGGCATCCATTCCCGTATTGTCTCTGCCTCCGCGGGCAAATACCGTAAATCTTCCGTCCACTCTTTTTACATCCGCGGAAAGCACAACACACTGGTCTCCGTATTTTTTTGCGGCTTCGGATATTAGTGCGGGATTTTTTATGGCTCCAGAATTTACGCTTACCTTATCGGCTCCGCATTTAAGCACCCTGTCAAAGTCCTCAACGGTATTTATTCCGCCGCCTACCGTAAGGGGTATAAATATTTTTTCTGCCGCTTCGGTGAGTATGTCCGTAAACAGTTTTCTGCCCTCGGCTGACGCGGTTATGTCATAAAATACAAGCTCATCAGCTCCGCTTTTGCTGTAAAACTCGGCCAGTGAGACGGGTGAGGAGACATCGTTAACTCCCTCAAATTTTACGCCCTTTACTACCCTTCCGTCCTTTACATCAAGACAGGGTATTATCCTTTTTGTTATCATTTATCTGTCCTCCTGGCTGCTTCGACCGCTTCCTTAAGGTCAACTGTGCCTTCATAGAGAGCTTTGCCTAAAATGGCACCGTGTATATTAAGCTCAGAGAGCTTCTTTATGTCATCTATCGAAGAAACTCCTCCGGAAGCTATTATATTTAAGTCAAACATATCATTAAGCTTTTTATAAAGCTCTACATTTGTTCCTCCAAGCATTCCGTCCTTGGATATATCGGTACAGATTATGGTTTTTACGCCTATTCTCTCAAGGCCTCTGCAGAAATCAAAGCATTTTACTTCCGTTACTTCAAGCCATCCCTTGATGGCAACGTAATCTCCCTTAATATCCACACCTACGGCTATTTTATCCCCATAATTCCTTACGGACCTTTCCAAGAACAGGCTGTCCATTACCGCTCCCGTACCAAGAATAACTCTGGATACTCCGGCATCGATATACTTTTTGATAACCGCGTCGGTTCTTATACCTCCGCCTATCTCAACTTTCATATCCGTTTTATCGATGATGGCCTTAACTGTGTCAAAGTTTGCTGTGGTACCGTCTTTAGCTCCTTCAAGGTCAACTACATGAAGGTATTCAGCCCCGCTTTTCTGGAATTTTTCCGCAAATTCCGGAGGATTGTTACTATAAACAGTCATATTGTTATAATCGCCCTTTGAAAGACGTACGGCTGAACCGTTATATAAATCTATAGCAGGTAATATATACATAATTATCCTCCTTTATATCTCACAAAAAGCCTTAAGTATCCCAAGCCCTACATTTCCGCTTTTTTCCGGATGAAACTGAGCCCCGTATATGTTGCCATTCTGTACAGAGGCAGTTATCATAGCACCGTATTCTGATACGGCTGTTATACTCTCATCACAGTCTGCCGCATAATATGAATGAACAAAATATACAAAGTCTCCCTCATCGGTATACTTATAGAGAGGGCTCTTTTCCTTGTCTTTAGGGAAAATAAGTGCATTCCAGCCAATATGAGGTATCTTTAAATCTTTTCCAACCACATCGGCTATGGGCCTTACATTTCCTTTTATAAGTCCAAGTCCCTCATGTTCTCCGTATTCATAACTTTTTTCAAAAAGAAGCTGCATACCAAGACATATGCCAAGTACAGGTTTTCCCTTAGCCGCCTGCTCCTTTACAACATCCCCAAGTCCGCTTTCCTTAAGCTTTTTTGCCGCATCGGAAAAGGCTCCGACTCCGGGAAGTATTATTCTGTCACATTTTTCAATTACCTCAGGGTCACCTGTCACGACAGCTTCCTTATCTATAAACGCAAAGGAACTTTTAAGAGAAAACAAATTTCCCACTCCGTAATCAATTATCGCTATCATCACAGCACCCCTTTTGTAGACGGTATTTCGTCAGCATATTTTATGTCCTTTTCAATGGCATTTTTCATAGCTCGTCCAAAAGCTTTAAAAGTGCCTTCTATTATATGATGTGAGTTTTTTCCTTCAAGCTGTTTTATATGCAGAGTTATAGGAAAATTTCTCACAAATGCCTGAAAAAATTCTTCTGCAAGTTCTGTATCGAATGTACCTACCTTTTCTGTTGGTATATCAAGCCCAAAATTCAAATATGACCTTCCGCTTATATCTACAGCACATAAAATAAGCGTTTCGTCCATAGGAAGTATCATACTGCCATATCTTTTTATGCCTCTCATATCCCCTGCTGCCTCCGCAAAGGCTTTTCCAAGGCAGATACCTATATCTTCAACACTATGATGGTCGTCAACATCCACATCGCCTTTACACACCAGATTCAAATCAAATCTTCCATGGCGTGAAAAAAGAGTGAGCATATGGTCAAGAAAACCGACTCCGGTACTTATTTCGCTCTTTCCGCTTCCGTCAATATTCAAATCAAGCTGTATGTCGGTCTCAGCAGTTTTTCTCCTTATTTCGGCTGTTCTCACTTGCCCCTCTCCTCTCTTTCAAGTATATATCTGGCTTCTGACACAAAAGCCTTCATCTGGTCGTATGTGCCTATGGTAACTCTCACATAGTCCTTGATTCTGTCCTTTTTAAAGTGTCTAACAAGAATTCCGTTTTCTTTCAGTTTTTCATAAAATTTTTCTCCTGAAATTGACGGATGCTTTGTGAAAAGGAAGTTTGTTATGGACGGGAGTGTAACAAATCCCATTCTGTCAAGCTCATTTCTTGTATATTCTCTGTTCATTATTATTTTTGCACAGTTTTCCTTATAATAATTCTGGTCATAAAGACTGGCCTCCCCCGCAAGAAGAGTAAGCCTGTTTATATTATAGGGATTTGTGGAAAATTTTAATTTTTTAAGGTCTGAAGTTATCTCCTTTGAGCCTATGGAAAAACCAAGTCTTCCTCCCGCCAGTGAGCGTGATTTTGAATATGTCCTCACAATAAGCACATTGTCATACTTTCTTACAAGGTCGACAGCACTTTTTCCGCCAAAGTCTATGTAAGCCTCATCAACAACTACCACATTGTCAGGGTTTGAAATAACTATCTTTTCTATGTCCTCCACAGAAAGTATCATACCCGTAGGGGCGTTTGGATTGGCTATAAACACAGCCTTTCCTATTCCCATATAGTCGGCCGGGTCAATGGAAAAGTCTTCTTTAAGAGGTTTTACATCTGCCTTGATGCCGTAAAGGTCAGCAAACACCTGATAAAATCCATAGGTTATATCGGCAAATGCTACTCCATTCTGGCAGAAAGCCATAAATGCAAAATTCAGTATCTCATCAGAACCGTTTCCGACAAAAATATTTTCTTTATCAAAACCGTATATATCGGCCAGTTTTTTGATAAGTGATTTACATTCCGGGTCAGGATAAAGCTCAAGCATATCGATTTCCTGCTTTGTTATGGCCTGCGCCACTAAGGGTGACGGAGGAAAAGGCGACTCATTTGTATTAAGCTTTATATACTGCATATCCGTGGGCTGTTCCCCGGGAACATACTCTTCAAGGGAAGAATATTTTTCATCCATAAATCTGCTCATTTTTAACTCCCCCTTAAATACCGGCTTTATCAAATCTCACAAGTGCTGATCTGGCGTGTCCGCTCAGTCCCTCCTTCTCTGCAAAGCATGCTATATCGTCACATACCTTTGACAGAGCGTCCTTTGTATAATAAGTAAATGCCGATTTCTTTACAAAATCATCAACTGACAGCGGACTTGAGAATTTGGCTGTTCCGCTGGTGGGAAGTGTGTGGTTTGGTCCTGCAAAATAATCGCCAAGGGCCTCAGGACAGTTTTTGCCCAAAAAGATTGAACCCGCATTTTTAATTTTATCCAGATAATCAAAAGGATTGTCCACACATACTTCAAGATGCTCAGGAGCTATCTCATTGGCTATATCTATGGCCTGTAAGATAGATTCGGCTATAATAATTTTTCCGTTATTTTCGATAGAAGGCTCTGCTATCTCACGTCTTGGAAGAAGTTTGAGCTGTCTGTCTATTTCAATGGCAGTCTTTTCGGCAAGCTCTCTGCTGTCCGTAACAAGCACCGCACTGGCAAGTTTATCATGTTCTGCCTGTGAAAGCATATCCGCCGCAACGGTTTTAGGGTCACATGTGCCGTCGGCTATAACAAGTATTTCACTGGGTCCGGCTATCATATCGATGTCAACAAGACCAAATACCTGCTTCTTTGCCTCTGCAACAAAGGCATTTCCGGGTCCTACGATTTTATCCACCTTAGGAATGGATTCCGTACCGTAGGCCATAGCCGCTACAGCCTGAGCTCCTCCCGCTTTGAATATCCTGTCAGCCCCGGCAATCTTTGCAGCTGCAAGTATAACAGGATTTATTTTTCCTTCCTTTGCAGGCGATGTCATAATTATTTCTTTTACTCCCGCTATTTTTGCGGGTATAGTATTCATAAGCACTGTAGAAGGGTATGCAGCTGTGCCTCCCGGTACATATATTCCCGCTCTTTCAAGGGGTGTAACCTTCTGTCCCAAAACGATACCGTCTTTTTCAGCTATTACAAAGCTGTTTCTTACCTGGTGTTTGTGATAATCATAAATATTGTCCCTTGCCTTTTTCATTACTTCGATAAGTTCCTTATCTACTAATTCAAAGGCTTCATCTATTTCTTCTTTGGTAACCTCAAGATTATCGGTAACGGTATTGTCAAATTTTTCGCAGTATTTGAAAAGCGCCTTATCTTTGTTTTCCTTTATATCGGCAATTATTGCCGCAACCGTTTCCTCTACTCCTGTTGCACTCATTCCTCTTGCAAATATTTCTTCACTGCTTGTGCAGGAATAGTCCATTATTTTTATCATCACTCATCACCTCTGCTGCATATCTCATTGATTCTGTCACAAAGTTCCATTATCTCATTATTCTTAAATTTATAGCTGACTTTATTTGATATAAGTCTTGCACTTATGGGAAGGATTTCCTCAAGGACTTCAAGATTGTTTTCCTTAAGTGTAGTGCCTGTCTCCACGATATCGACTATAACGTCACTCATTCTGAGTATGGGTGCCAGCTCTATGGAGCCGTTAAGCTTGATTATATCTATCTGTCTGCTCTTTTTAGCATAGTATTCTTTCGCTATATTAGGGAATTTTGTAGCAACCCTTAATGTTCTTGCGGTATTGTCACGGAATCCCTTATGTCCGGCAACACACATTCTGCATTTACCCATATTCAAATCCGCCAGCTCAAAAACATCGGGTTCATATTCAAGTATTATGTCCTTTCCGGCAACACCTACGTCTGCGGCTCCTCTTTCAACATATATGGCAACGTCAGACGGTTTTACCCAAAAGTATCTAACTCTGTTTTCCTCATTTTCAAATATAAGTTTTCTGTTTGTCTCAAGTATGGAAGGGCAGCTGTATCCTGCCTCATCAAATATCTTATATACATTTTCTCCAAGACGACCCTTGGGAAGCGCAACATCAATCCACTGTTTCAACGCTTTCAAGCCCCCTCTCTGTAATGCGTACTATTCTTTTATATTTTCCGTTTGACGGCATCTTAGTAAGTACGCATACGCTCTCGCCGCCCTTTGTTATCTCCTCTGCCAACGCAGTTACTTTTTCCGGAGATACTTCTTTATCATACATTATAAGCACATCTGCATCATACTCATCATCTTCAATATTAAGCATATCGAGCATATCAAGATAAAGTGCAAATCCTATGGCTCCCGCATCTTTTCCCAGCTTATGGAGGAGTTTATCATATCTTCCTCCCGAAAGTATGTTGCTGGGTATGCCTGATACATATCCTTTAAACACTATTCCGTTGTAATAGCTCATATTGTTTATTATAGAGAAGTCAATATTGATATTTTTTCCTAAATCATATATTTTCAGCATTCTGTATATGCCTTCAAGCTCATCTATGACTTCATCGGTTTTATTATTTATGCTGAGTTTTTTAAGCTCATCGATGACGTCCTCAAATGAACCGTAAAGAGAAGCAAGTTTTACCGCCTTTTCCGTAAGACTTATGCCAAGTCCAAACTGGGCACAGGCTTTTTTGATGCCTGAAGGATTTTTGGCATTTACATAGCTCAATAAAACCTCTCTCTTATCCTCTGAAATATCTTTAAAAAGTTCCGATACGAATCCTGTATGGGAGATATCTATAATATAACTGTCCGATATTTCCTCAAGGCTCTTTGCAGCCAGCATAAGTACTTCTCCGACATTATAAATATCAATGTCGCCCATACATTCAAGTCCAGTCTGCATTATTTCCTTAAATTCGTTGCCGCCCTTTCTGGCTCTGTATACATTTTCACTGTAATACAGCTTCTGTACTCCGTCTGTATTTTTTACGTTTTTTGCAATGGACAAAGTAACGTCGGGTTTGAGAGCCATAAGCTTTCCGTTAAGGTCAGTAAAAGTAATTATATTACTGTTCATAAGGAAATTTTTGTTCTCCGCATAGAGGTCGTATTCCTCAAACTTACTCATCTTATACTGCTTGTAACCATACTGTTTATAAAGGTTTTTGAAGCGGAGCACCGCTTCTTCATCGTTTTTGATATATTTTATTTTATCCATAGTCATATCTCCCGTTATTTAATGGAATTAATTATAATACACTTTAGCGTAGTAGTCAAGTAAAGCAAACTACAATTACATTTTTTATCATGGATTTAACATCAAACCCTTCTCAGATATGGACATAATTAATTATATCATTCAAAAACAGTTTTGTTAATTCATACTTGAGATATAAATATTTTAAATACCCTTAGGTTATTGATAATTGGAAAATTAAACATTATAATGATATTTACTTAGTGATTAAGCTAATCGAAAGGATGAAATAAAATGGAAACTATGAAAAGAGCGCTTATAGTTTATATAGCGTTTGCTTTTATATTCGTTGTACTTGGAATATGTTTTATAGCCTGGCCCCACACATCAATACTTGTGATGTGCTATGCCCTTGGAGCGGCAATACTGATACTTGGCATTATGCGTCTTTCTCAGTTTATGAAAAATAAGGAAAACAACAAAACTATCAAATTTCAGTTTAATTTAGTGCTGGGTATATTTCTTATAATAGCGGGAGGACTGCTTTTACTCTTTCCGAAAGTAATACTTCCGGTATTTCCACTGGTAACCGGAATTGCCATAACAGCAGACGGTATCCATAAAATAAAAATATCATTTGACGCAAAGAAAATGGGACTTGAAAAGTGGGGACTTATTTTACTTGTCTCACTGTTCACCATTGTATTTGGTATTTCCCTTATAATCAATTCATCCAGCGTAACTACCGCAATCATACTTCTGCTTGGCGTAACTCTTCTGGTAGACGGAATACAAAATATAATCACTATAATAACAACCTTTAAACTTATGAGTACCATGGTTCTTAAGGAAGATGCCATAAACGCTGAATTCAAAGAAGAAGATATTCCCAATGCGCCTGAGGAAGATGTAAAAACAGAAACCATCAAACCTGAGGATATGATAATTGAAGATAAAGAAGACTAAAAAAAGCAGTCCAAATGGACTGCTTTTTAATATTAATCAGCATTATTTTCCGTAAGTGTATATACATCTGACCTTCTCTGCTTCAATACAGGTATCTGGTCCCTTACTTCCAATATATAGTCAAGGTCTATTTCCGTATTGATAATACATTCTTTTTCGTCTGTCTGGCTTATTACCCTTCCCCAGGGGTCAGTTATTATGCTGTGTCCCCATGACTGATAGGATGCCGAAGAATCCCTAGAAGGTGCCGTACCTATGGCATATACCTGATTATTCAAGGACTGAGACCTGAAAAGAAGCTCCCAGTGGGCAGGTCCCGTTGTCATATTGAAGGCTGCGGGCACTAAAATTACTTGTGCACCCTTTAATGCCATTAACCTTGATAATTCAGGAAATCTTATATCATAGCATATACATATGCCAAATATTCCAAACTCGGTTTCAAATGTTGTTACACTGTCTCCGGCAGTGAGAGTATCGGATTCTCTGAAACACTGTCCTCCTTTGACGTTAATATCAAACAGATGCATTTTCCTATGTTTTGCTATGCAGTTTCCCTGTCTGTCAAAAACATAGGCCGTATTATATATTCTGCCCTCGTCATCTTTTTCAGGCATTGTGCCCCCTGACAGATATACATTATTTTCTTTTGCCAGTGATGAGCACACCTGCCACATTTCCCCGCCTTCTTTTTCAGCATAAACAGGGAAATTATCTACATGATATGGACAGCAGAACATTTCAGGAAGAGTTACAATATCAGAATTTTCGGAAGCTTTTTTAACGGCTTCGCTTATGTATTTCACAGTGTCTTTTTTGTCAGCATAAACAGGCATTTGTATTTGTGATATTCTTATCTTTCTCATTGTATTCCTCCTTATCTAAAATCAAGCTGTTTTTATATTTTCCTCATTTGCTTTCATCTTCTTTAATGTCTTGCTGAAATATCTAGCAAACAGTATGGACGTTGTAATTACGGCTATAATGTCCGCAACGGGCTCTGCAAGGTAAACCGCCATGGCCTTATCAGCAAAGAAATTAGGCAGTATATAAATAAGAGGTATAAGCAGAATTATCTTTCTGAAAACAGCAAGGAAAAGTGATGTTTTTGCATTTCCAATGGCGATAAATGTCTGCTGGCAGGCAATCTGTATACCAAATATGCCTAATACCGCAAAGTATATTCTCATGGCCCATGAACCATAGCTTACAAGCTCAGGGTCTGAGTTAAACATAAGTACAAATTTTTCAGGCATTATCATTACAAGTGACCATAAAAGCATTGAGTATACAAAGCAGGAAATAAGAAGCAGTTTAAATGACTGCTTTACTCTGTCAGGATTTCCGGCTCCATAGTTATAACTTGTAATGGGCTGTGCTCCCTGTGTAAGTCCCTGCAGAGGAAGCATTGAAAACTGCATTACTGTTGAAAGAACTGTCATAGCTCCTACGGCAACGTCTCCGCCGTATTTGAGCAGTGATGAGTTGAAGCAAATATTTATTACGCTTTCTGTAGCCTGCATTATGAATGGTGATACACCAAGGGCAAGACAGGGAAGCAGTATTCTAAAGTCAACCTTGAAGTTTTCTTTTTTAAGGCGTATACCGCTCTTTTTACCTGCAAGGAAAGATACTACCCATACGGCTGATACGGCCTGTGAAATTATAGTTGCAAGAGCTGCTCCCTTTACTCCCATATTAAAATTGAATATAAGTATGGGGTCAAGTATTATATTGAGTACCGCTCCGATAACTACCGAAAGCATACTTATTTTTGTGAATCCCTGACATGTTATGAACATATTCATTCCAAGGGCCATCTGAACAAATATTGTTCCTATAACATAAATGTTCATATAGTCAATGGCATAGCCTATGGTATTTTCGCTGGCTCCGAATATGAGAAGAAGGTCTTCTCCAAATATATATAAAAATCCCGTAAGCACTATACTTATAAATATAAGGAATACAAAACAGTTTCCCATTATTTTTTCGGCTGTTTTATAATCTTTCTTTCCCATATATATGGATACCTGAGGCGCTCCGCCCATTCCTACCAGAGCGGCAAAAGCCGATACAAGAAGAATTACCGGCATACATACGCCTACACCCGTAAGGGCAAGGCTTCCTACATTCTCCATATGACCTATATAAACCCTGTCTACCATATTGTAAAGAAGGTTTACAAGCTGTGCTACTACTGACGGAAGAGCCAGTTTAAACAATAGCTTACCTATTCTTTCAGTCCCTAAAAACTCCTTATTTTCCAATTACAACTTCCCCTTTTAATTCTTATTTTTTGAGCAGTTTTTTATTGGAATATAAATAAGCTGTAGCTATGACCGTTATTTCAACGGCAACGGCTATCCAAAAGGCCGGAGATGTAAAATCCAGCTCTTTTCCGAATATAGTCACGCATATCATTCCCGGTGCGACTGCTATAAAACTGCTTACCACGTATTTAATATACGGCATTTTCAAAAATCCGAATATTATTCCCAGTATCTCAGTAGAAAGTCCCAGCGCATGAAGAATGTAACATACCAGAAATGAGTTTTCTTCGCATTTGTTGAAATATTTTTTTATCTTAGGATATTTATCAAGCTTTTTAACCAGCGCATCGTTTTTTGTAAAATATCCCATAATATACGAAATCGTAAGACAAATCAAAGTTCCGGCAGAATTTACTATAAGCGCTGTGGGCAGGTCAAATATATAGCCGGTAAGTGCCACCAGAAGACTGTAGTATATAATAACCGTGACACTTTTTATGGTATAGAGAAGAAGTATTATTATGAGAGCTTCCGTCCTGTTATTCATAATAAAATTATAGACGTCCTCAAACGAAAGGTCATTGACGATAACAGCTATAACCGCTGTCACTATACATACGGCCATTATAACTATGGGAATACTTCCTTTTAAAATTTCCTTACTTTCGGGTTTCATTATGTTCCGCCTCAATTCTTATGCTAACTCCCTGAAGTAAAAATACAAAACTCTGTCTTTAACAGCTAGATACACTTTAAATATATACCTTTATTCGTGTGTTTTCCATTTATTTTCAATTTGTCCATTATAAAAAATACCGCAGGAGTAAAATTATTATTTCTTTCACTCCCGCGGTTTATGCCCACTATTAAGAAATTACTTTTCGAAAGGCTCAACTCTTACGCTGTTGTCAACGTCGCTGTCTGTACAGCAGCATTCATCATCACAGCAGCACTCATCGTCGTCGTCCCATTCTTCGTCCCAGTCATCAAAGTATTCTTCTTCACTCTTCTTTTTAAGAAGATATACTACAGCGGCTGCAAGAAGACCGATTAAAACAGAACCAACAACTATAAGACCTATAAGTTTATTTCTGTTTTCTTCCTCTCTAAGGCCGGCAATGTATGCTCTGAGCTCTGAGCTGTTTTCGCTTAAATTCTTCATAGTAAATTCTCCTTTCGTAAGCTAATTGTTATTGTATCCCTTAAGGATTACATTTCTTGGCGTTATACCTTCAGCTTTTTTCATCTCTGCGTATTCAAAAAACGCTCTTTTTAACATCTGTCTTTCATCATTGAACTTCAGCAGATGGTATGCTTCATGGAACTTGTAAAACCCTGCGTCTGCGAAAAATTCTTCGCTTTGCGGCTTGCAGTAGAAAGAATCCGTAGACATCAGATACCAATGCACAGACTTACTTACCATATCATCATTGCCACGGAATACATACTGGGTCTTTCCAATGTATTTAATGACATGGCCATTGGCTCCTGATTCTTCGTTAACCTCTCTAAGCGCTTTCTCCTTCTTCTACAGTACCTTTAGGTAATACCCAGGCCATATAGCGTCCGTTCTGATTTTTATACAGAAGAAGAATCTTCCACCTGCAGATCACAACGCCACCACAACTGACTGCTTCTATCACCTGATTACCTCCGTACAGTTTATAGTGTATCTGTCAATTGCTATTAGTATACCGCTTTTTTGCTTTATTTTCAACCTATTCATCAAATTTTAATGCCTCTCTATTTCTCTTTAATAAAAAAATGGACAAACCTTTTTTTCTAAGTTTGTCCCTCTCACTTGTTAACTATAGCAAGTTCATGTCCATATTCATCTACATACTGATTGGGAACGGCTTGTTCGCCGTTCCCTGTGTTATCAGTATTATCTGTATTTTCCGTCGTTTCACCGTTTTCGGTGTTGTCATTATTTCCCGTATTTTCTCCGTTTTTCGTACTGTCACCCGGACCGTTTATGTTCGGGTCACCATTTTCCTGTCCGGTCTGGCCTCCGGTCTGGTCTCCGTTTTGGCCGGTATCAGGAAGCTGGTCACTTCCAATAACATAATCATCTTCAGGTGCAACAACATCTTCTACTATATCTGTCTCACTGTTCAGGTCATCACCATTGTCAGGTTCTTCCTCTACAGGAGGATTATATGTATAGTTATTGTTGTTTATATCTCCATTATATTTCTTGTCAAGCACAGCCTGTATAAGCTTTCCGCCAATGGGTGTTGCTCTTGCTGAGCCGCTGACATTTTCAAGTATAACGGCAACGGCAACTTCGGGTTTATCGGTTGAAGCAAATCCTACAAACCAGCTGTGGTCGTATTCGTTTTCATTCTCGGCTGTTCCTGTCTTTCCGGCTGCCTGATACCCTCTGAGTGAAGCGGCTGTTCCGGTTCCTCTGTTGACTACTTCCGTAAGCATTTCCGTAAGTCTGTCAGCTTCTTCGGGAGTCATAACCGTATCATATACCTTAGGTATTGTAGTCGTTTTTGCATTACCGTTTGAATCCGTTACCTTCTCTATCATATAGGGCTGCATCATAACACCGTCATTTGCCACCGATGATATAAGCATAGCCATATATAAAGGCGTTACAAGGGTTTTACCCTGTCCTATGGATGTTTCCGCAAGCTCACTCATACTTGAGAATCTGCTTAATGATACTATTGTATCGGAAAGCGGCAGGTCAAAGGTTATATCCGCATTCATATTTAAGTCATCGGCAGTCTGTCTAAGCTTTGCAGAGCCTATTTCTTCACCAATGGATGCAAAAGTACAGTTACATGAATATGCCATAGCATCATCTATAGACAGCACACCATGTACTTTTGAATTAAAGCAGTGTATTATTTTATCGCCAAGCTGTACTTCGCCTTCACAGTCAAATACAAAATTATCAAGGTCATCCATATTCCTCATGGCTGACAGTGCCGTAACTATCTTAAATGTTGAGCCCGGCGGATACAGACCCTGAGTTGCTCTGTTTAACATGGGGCTGTCCTCATCGGTTGAAAGTTCAGACCAGTCCTCTTTTACTGTATTGGGGTCAAATGACGGAGTTGAGGCCATGGCTATAATGCTTCCTGTCGTAGGGTCCATTACCACCGCCGCTCCCTTATTGTCTCCAAGCAGTTCATAGGCAAGTTCCTGTATATCCATATCTATGGTCAGATATACATCGTCTCCTGTCATTTC